>JAEZHO010000226.1 GCA_023416545.1 Pseudomonadota bacterium | reverse complement strand
CAAAAACCGCCGAACGGGGCGCTGAGAGGTGCCACATAAACTAACTTTACGAGGCAGCTTTCAGCGCCCCGTCCGATCTGAAATTCGAAGAACACCAAGGGATGAATCCGTCCACCCGTCATCCTCGAGCCAGCGCAGCGAGACCCGAGGACAAGGGATGAATCCGCCCGCCCGTCATCCTCGGACAAGCGGAGCGCGATCCGAGGACAAGAGAGGAGCCTGTCGTGATGAAAAAGCGCCTGTCACCGCATCTTCGTCGTCACCAACAGCAGCGCAGCGATGGAGGCGATCGCCACGCCCATCCGGTCAAGCAGGACCGGCAGCGCGAAGACGAACGGCAGTGGCGTTGCACGTCGAAGCTCCGTCTTCGGCTACCTGCGGATGCATCGGGTTGGTGGAAAGAAGCCGCCGATATGCATAGTCTCTCCAATGCAACCATAGGAGGAGCAAATGGCGTACAGAAGGCGAAACGGGAAGGATACGTGGCACTGGTGCAGCAACTGCAACAACTGGCCGACTTCGGATTATGTCGAAAGGCCGACGAAGCCGCCGGGCAGGGAACTCTGCAACGAATGCAAATCCAAGGACGCGGCAGGCACCTGCAACAAGTAAGGTTTGCGCCCTGCCTTGCGGAAGGCAGGGCGCAACTGTCGCAATCAGAACCGGTAGTTCACGCCGGCCTTGATCGTGTGGTCGCTGAGATTGGTCTCGTTGGTCGAGGTGCCGTTGAAGCTGCGGACGTCGCCGGTGCGGGTGTAGTTGTACTCGACGCGGCCGGAGATCTGCTCGTTGAACTTCTGCTCGACGCCGGCGCCCAGCAGCCAGCCGGGCTTCCAGCCGTCGGGGCCTTCGGCCGAGGACGTGTCGCGCAGGCTGGTCATCGCCGCGCCGGCGGTGCCGTAGACCAGCGTGTCACCGAGCGGTGCGCCGACCTTGGCCTTGGCGGCAAGGCGGTAACGCTCCTTCAGCTCGCCGCCGGGAACGTCGACTTCCGTATCGCCCATGTGGGAGAACTCGACTTCGCCGCCGACAACGGCGCCGCCCATTTCGGCATTGTAGCCGCCCTGGATGCCGCCCATGAATTCACTCTCGCCGGAGAAGGGGCGGAGATTATCCGAGCTCGTGCCGATATGCCCGCCGACATAGGCGCCGGTCCAGCCGCCCGAAGAGGCGACGGGCTCGCCGTAGGACGGCGCAGGCTCCGAATAGGTGAGGTCCGCTGCAAGGGCGGGGCTTGTGGCGAAAACGGCGGCGAGCGCCAGGGCATACGACTTGGCTGTCATGATCTACTCCATACACGGCCCGCATGTCCAAGACATGCCGGCATTACTCGGGTTACACACACCGCGGCGGGTGCGGCCGCCTTACAGCCCCGTCAGGCTGCACCGCCGGCAGGTTCGTTCTGAATTTCATGAATTGTTAAACGGTCCCTTAACTTCGGGACGGGGCGGCACCTGGCCGCAATCAACAAGTGTAACAAAAAGGAGAGCGCGGCCATCGAGGCCGCGCATCAGGTCAGAAGGGCGGCGTCCGGGACCGCTACTGGAGGAAGCGCGGCACCGGCGCGCCGGTCTCCAACGAAACGCCGTTGACGTGGTCCGCGGCGGCTGCCCCCTGCCCGCCGTCAAGCCCGGTCGCCACGACGGACACCCGGAACTTGCCGTCGAGTTCACGGTCAAAGATCGCGCCGACGACGATGTCGGCATCGTCCATCACCTCGTCGCGGATGCGGCTTGCCGCCTCGTCCACCTCGAACAGGGTCATGTCGGAGCCGCCGGAAATCGAGATCAGCACGCCCTTTGCGCCCTTCATGGAAATCTCGTCGAGCAGCGGATTGGCGATCGCCGCCTCGGCCGCGACCAGGGCCCGCCCGTCGCCGGAGGCTTCCCCGGTTCCCATCATCGCCCGACCCATACCCTTCATCACCGATTTCACGTCGGCGAAATCGAGGTTGATGAGGCCTTCCTTGACGATCAGGTCGGTGATGCAGCCGACGCCGGAAAAGAGCACGCGGTCGGCCGTCATGAAGGCGTCGGCGAACGTGGTCTTGGCATCGGCGATACGGAACAGGTTCTGGTTGGGGATGACGATCACCGTGTCGGCGGCGCGGCGCAGTTCCTCGATGCCGGCCTCGGCCGTCTTCATGCGGCGGTTGCCCTCGAAGGTGAAGGGCTTGGTCACCACGCCCACCGTCAGGATGCCGGCATTGCGGGCCGCCTGGGCGATCACGGGTGCGGCACCCGTGCCGGTGCCACCGCCCATGCCGGCGGTGACGAAGCACATGTGGCACCCGGAAAGATGGTCCATGATCTCGTCGATCGATTCCTCGGCGGCGGCGCGGCCGATCTCCGGCAGCGAGCCGGCGCCCAGTCCCTCGGTGACGGCGGTGCCGAGCTGGATGCGGCGGGTGGCCTTCGAGGTCGCCAGCACCTGCGCGTCGGTGTTTGCGGCGATGAACTCGACCCCTTCGAGTTCCTCGACGATCATGTTGTTGATGGCGTTTCCACCGCCGCCGCCAACGCCGATCACCGCGATCTTGGGCCGCATTTCGGTGATCGTTTGCTTCTTGTCTTCCGACATGGACTGTCCTTTTGCGACACGTTTGTTCGTCGGCCCCGCCACTTGGCGCGCCGAATCGATATGCAGACTAAGCCCGTAACAAGGCAGAGGGTGGGCGAAAGGACAAGATATGGCCCCGTTTCACCGACTGTCCCCAGCATCGACGTCGGAGGGCGACGAACAAAAAAAGACCCTGCCTTGGGAGAGGCAGGGCTAGGACTGGAGGTCATTTTCGTTCTGGCGGTGGCGGCAGGGGAAACGCCACCTTTTATTGTCGAACTGCTATTCCCAGACGGGGCGGGCCTGCCGCTCCTCCTCGCGCCGGCGCCAGTACCGAAGACGCATGCGCGGCGCGATCCGCTTCGCGATGAACGGGGCCACCACGAAGGAAAAGACGATCCAGGCGGGAAGAAGAAACTTCGCATTCTCCGCCAGGACCGGGATGGAGAGGATGGCAATCGCGCCGAAACCGAAGACCACCGCGTTGACCATCATCGATGCGATAACGGTAAGGTAGGTGTCTGTCCTGATCGCTGCCATGCCATGCCTCTTCATATCGTTCGATCGGAAAACCCGCAAAGCGCGATCTGGTTCCACCATTCCTTAACCGGACCGGAGATAGGCTGCCGAAAACTCAAATGCATTTATCGAGGCAGACGTGGCAGCACCGTCTTTTCGTTTCAAACATTTCGATCTCAAGGGACAGCGCGGCGGGACGGTCGTCGAGGTCACCCTCAGCGCCGTCAACAATGTCCGGCTGATGACGGCCGGCAATTTCCAGCGCTTCAAGGAGCTGCTCGACTTCAAGTATGTCGGTGGCGTCGCCCGGAAGTCGCCGATCCGGCTCGTGGTCCCGGAAGACGGCCACTGGCACCTGATCGTCGACATGGAAGGACATCACGGCCTTGCGGAATCCTCGGTCAAGCTGACGCCGCCTGCGGCAGCGGCGCGCCGGGCCTCCTAGGGCTCTCCCCGCTCCTTGCGCAGCTTCGACCACCAGTCGAGCCGCTTGCGGATCTCCCGCTCGAAACCGCGCTCAGGCGGGTCGTAATAGACCTGCCTGCCCATCTTCTCGGGAAAGTAGTTCTGGCCGGAGAAGGCGTCCGGCTCGTCGTGGTCGTAGCGATAGCCCTCCCCGTAGCCTTCGCCCTTCATCAGCTTGGTCGGCGCGTTGAGGATATGCTTCGGCGGCAGAAGCGAGCCGTTCTCCTTAGCAGCCCGCATCGCCGCCTTGAAGGCGGTATAGACGCCGTTCGACTTCGGCGCCGTGGCGAGATAGACGCATGCCTGCGCCAGCGCCAGTTCGCCCTCGGGCGATCCCAGGTAATCGTAGGCGTCCTTGGCCGCATTGCAGATCACCAGCGCCTG
>JAEZHO010000173.1 GCA_023416545.1 Pseudomonadota bacterium | reverse complement strand
GCCTTGCGGGCCAGAGCAACCTCACCCTCTCCGGCGGTGGCACGATCTCGCTCGTCGGAGAACGGGCGCTCGATCTCCGTTTCAACGGTCAGATACCGTTTGCCATCCTGGCCGGGCAACTGGCAAGCCAGGGCTTCGTGCTGGAGGGGACGGGCCGGGTCGACCTGGCGATCGGCGGGACCACGGCATCACCCTCCATCACCGGCTCGGCCTCCACCTCCGGCGCACAGCTGATTGATGTCCAACGCAACCTCGCGATCCAGCAGCTTGCCGCAAATGTCGCCTTCACGGGTACCGAGGCGAATATTACCAGCCTGACGGGAACGCTCTCGACCGGCGGCCGTGTTTCGGCAAGCGGCACCATCGGTATAACCCCCGGCTCCGGTTTCCCCGCCGACCTGTCCGTCATCCTGGACAACGCCACCTATGTCGACGGCACGCTTTTTACGGCGACGGCAAGCGGCAACCTCACCGTGAAGGGGCCGCTGACGGCAGGCCCGGTCCTCGGCGGCCGCATCACGCTCTCCGAAGCGTCCATCACCGTCCCGGCCAAACTGCCGACCTCCCTGACCGAGATCGAGATCCGCCACCGCAATCCGCCACCCGCCGTGGTCAGGCAGGTCCGCGAACTGGCGCCGGAACAGCCCTCGGGCACGTCCAGCCCCATGGCTCTCGATCTCCAGATCAGCGCGCCCAGCGGGATTTTCGTGCGCGGTCGCGGCATCGATGCGGAACTCGGTGGCGAACTCACCGTCACCGGCACCGCCGCCGCGCCCCAGGTCTCCGGCAGTTTCGAGATGCGCCGCGGACGCATCGTCATCCTGACCAAGCGTCTCGATTTCACCTCCGGCGAGATCACCTTCGGCGGCGGCCTCATCCCGGTCCTCGATCTCGAGGCGAGCACCTCATCGGCGCAGACGACGATCACCGTCAACGTGAGAGGCGTCGCCAACGATCCCGAGATTACGTTCTCCTCCTCGCCTGCCCTGCCGCAGGACGAGGTGCTGGCGCGCCTGATCTTCGGCCAGTCGATGTCGCGTCTGTCGCCCCTGCAGATCGCCCAGCTCGCCGACGCTGTGAGCCAGCTGGCAGGCGGCGGCTCGACATCGCTTCTGGAGACGCTCCGCAGCAATCTCGGCGTCGATGACCTCGACATCAACACCGACGACACGGGCCAGACCAGCGTTTCGGTCGGTCGCCGCCTGAACAATCGCACCTACCTGCAACTCGAACAGGGCGGATCCGACGGCGCGCGCGCGACCATCAACCTAGACATCGGCCGCGGCGTGAAGCTCAAGGCGGGCGCCGGCACCGAGGGCGGCAGCGCGGGTATCTTCTACGAACGGGAATACTGACCCGCGCGGATTGAAAACGCGGCGCGCTGCGCGGACTGCGTTTGCGGCCGGCGGTTTAGATTTATTCAACGTTCTCGGAATAGGCTGGTGACATCGCACCACGACACGAAGCGCGCAGCCGGAAGCCGCGTCCGCTTTCAACGCCGCGTCGCGCGTCGCCTTGCTCCAGGCACCGGAGAGATGGGAAGACATTGATGGCCACGATGAACACTTCTGCAAGCTACAGCGCCGAGACGCTGGAAATCATCGCATTCCGCCTCCACGACCAGGAGTTCTGCGTCAAGACCACCACCATTCGCGAGATCCGCGGATGGGCGCCGTCCACGCCGATCCCGCATGCACCCGCGGACGTCATCGGCGTCATGAACCTGCGCGGCTCGGTTATCCCGATCATCGATCTGGCCCAGAAGCTGGGCATGAAGAGCGCCGTCGCCACCGAGCGTAGCGCGATCGTCGTCGCGGAGGTCCACAACATGGTCATCGGCATGCTGGTCGACCAGGTCTCCGACATCCTGACCATCCCGTCGAACCAGGTCCAGCCGGTCCCGGAAATCTCCGCTTCCTTCGACAAGTCCTTCTCCGAAGGCATCATCGCCAACGAGAACGGCATGATCTGCTTCCTGAACCTCTCCAAGATGTTCAAGGGCAACGAGGTCGAGGATCTCGCCGCCTGAATTCGTCCCATCCGGACAAGAAAAAATGCCGCCCGATCTCCATCGGGCGGCATTTTCGTTTCATCGCACCGTAGCCGGTCTTATCCGAAGATCGCCAGGCTGCTCTTCAGCGTGACCCATACGCCCCAGAGGAGCGGGATGCCGACCACCGCCCAGGCGGCGAGTGCCTTTCCGTCAAACCCGCCCTTGCCGATTCCGAAGGAACCGGTCGGACCTGCGCTGGCAGCGGCAGTCTTCGCCTGCAGCGAGGCTACTTCCTCTTCCGACATGAACCACTTGTCGGCGAGCGGGCGGATGAAGGCGTTCGCCACGAGACCGAGCGCCAGCATGCCGGCGAGGATGTACATCGTGCCGCTGTAGAGGGCGGGACCCGGCGCAACGCCGGCCGCAATCTGTGCCTCGCGGATATAGTTCACGACAACCGGACCGACGATCCCGGCCGTGGCCCAGGCCGTCAGCAGCCGTCCGTGGATCGCGCCCACGAACTGCGTACCGAAGATGTCGGCCAGGTATGCCGGGATCGTGGCGAACCCCCCGCCGTACATGGAGAGAATGATCCCGAAGGCGAGGACGAAGAGGGCCTTGCTGCCCATTTCGGCCAGTGTCGGTGCTGCAGCGTAGAGGACGATGCCGATGATGAAGAACGCGAAATACGTGTTCTTCCGACCGATCTTGTCGGAGAGCGAAGCCCAGAAGAACCGACCGCCGATGTTGAACAGCGAGAGCAGCCCGGCAAAGCCCGCGGCGATCGCCGCGATCTGCGCCTTCTGGGCGGTATCGAGTTGCGAGAAACTGAGTTCCGGCAGGCCGATCAGGGACCCGGCGAAAATTTCCTGCAGCATGGGCGAAGCCATGCCGATGACGCCGATACCTGCCGAAACGTTGAGGCAGAGCACGACCCAGATCAGCCAGAACTGCGGCGTCTTGTGAGCGTTTCTGAGATGCACGTGACGGGTCGTGATCATCGTGTTCTTCGCAACCGGCGGGGTCCAGCCCTCCGGCCGCCAGCCGGCCGGCGGAATGCGATAACCGAACGCGCCGCCGAGCATGAACGCGAAATAGATGATCGCCATCACGACGAATGTCTGCCAGACCCCGACCGTCGTATCGGTCTTGAAATAGTTCATCAGGATGTTGGCAAGCGGTGCACCGATCATCGCACCGCCGCCGAAGCCCATGATCGCCATGCCGGTCGCCATGCCGCGGCGGTCCGGGAACCACTTGATGAGCGTCGAGACCGGCGAGATGTAGCCGAGGCCGAGGCCGATGCCGCCGATGACACCGGCGCCGAGCCACATCAGCCACAACTGGTGGGTCATGACGCCGAGCGCCGCCACCAGCATGCCGCCGCACCAGCAGCAGGCAGAGACGAAGCCGGCCTTGCGCGGGCCGACCCGCTCCAGCCAGCCGCCCCAGATTGCTGCCGAGCATCCCAGGAGCACGAAGAACAGCGTGTAGATCCAGCCGAGATCCGCAACGCGCCAGTTGCACTCGGTGGTAAAGAGCGCGCCGATCAGGTTCAGGTCGGCGCAACCGGCCGGCGTCTCAGCGCCGAGCGCGCGCGACAGCGGCAACCAGAATACGCTGAACCCGTAGGCCATGCCGATGCACAGGTGGATCGCCAGCGCCGCGGGCGGCACGAGCCACCGGTTGAAGCCTGGCTTTGCGATGATCCGTTCTCGGTCGAGAACGCCGGGCTCGGAGAGCCCTCCGGCGGTTGTCCCTGCGACTGCCATTCCAATCCTCCTCTGGAAAATGGACTTCACAAAATGCGGTTCAAGCGCCCTCTCACCCGAAGTCGGTGCATTGCCCCCTCAGGCGCTGCGTTCCGGGATGCTTGGTTCGGAAAGTGACTCGCCCGCGACCACGCCCTTGCCGCCCGGAGCGCCTTCGGCGGCCTCGGCGCCGACGCCGACCCCCGAACCGACCCTGGCCTCCGGCCTGCGGATCAGGGTCGAGGCGTCGATGACCAATGGAAGCAGTCCGTCTCCGCCGGCATCGAGATGCTCGAAGAGGTGCCGGCGCATGCGCGGCTCCCAGAACTTGTTGATGTGAGTCGCGACCCCTTCCGCCCGCACGCTCTCGGGCTGGGAAAGGAAGAAGGTGGCGATCTGGTTCGCCATCCGGATGAGCTTGTCGTGAGACTGGTCATGCGACATGAAGGGTGGTTCCCATCTTGATACGGTCTCCCCGTGTGAAGACCTCGAAATCCTTGCCCCGGGCCAGCGCGACGATCGTCATGCCAGCCTCTTCGGCCGTGCGGATGGCGAGCGCCGTTGGCGCGGAAATGGCGATCAGCATGGGCGAGCCGAGGATGGCCGTCTTCTGCACCATTTCAACGGAAAGCCGGCTGGTCACCACCACGACGCCGCTCGAGCCGGCAGTCCCCTGGCGCGCAACGGCGCCGATCAGCTTGTCGAGCGCGTTGTGCCGTCCGACATCCTCACGCACCGCGGTCAGTCCCCTGCCCGGCACGAAGAAGCCTGCACCATGCACCGCATGCGTCTCCGCATGGAGCGGCTGGCTCGCGTTGAGGGCGGTGATGGCCGCGCTGACATCCTTCGCGTCCAGCTGGCACTTGACGCCGGAAAGCTCGGGCACCGGGCGCATCGCCTGGTCGAGCGATTCCAGGCCGCACAGACCGCAGCCGACGGGACCCGCCATGCTGCGTCGACGGCGGCGAAGCGCCTCTTCCTTGTTTCCGACAAGGGTGATCTGGACATCCAGTCCCTTGCCGGCCGAGACCACCTCGACCGCTTGGATCTCGTCCGGTGAACCGATGATCGCCTCCGTCAGGCTGAAGCCCACGGCGAAATCGACGAGATCGCCGGGGGTGCCCATCATCACGGCATGGGTCGAGCCGCCGTAGGAGAATGCGATCGGCACCTCCTCCGGAACGACCCGGACGCCGGGACGCACATCGCCGTCACGGCACACGGTTTCCCGCGCCGCCGTCTTCGTTTCGTAAGCCTGCACCGCCTGTCCTATTCCGCTGCTTCAAGCTTTCCGGCAATCCGCCGGGATCGCCGCGACAGTTCCTCGTAATCCTGCTGCCATTCTGTCGGCCCGTTGGAGGGCGATACCTGCACCGCAGTAACCTTGTATTCCGGGCAATTCGTCGCCCAGTCGGAAAAGTCCGTGGTGATGACGTTCGCCTGCGTGTCCGGATGGTGGAAGGTCGTGTAGACGACGCCCGGCGAGACGCGATCGGTGATCAGAGCCCGCAACGTGGTGTCGCCGGAGCGGCTCGCGAGCTTGATCCAGTCTCCGTCCTTGATGCCCCGCTGTTCGGCATCGTGCGGATGGATCTCGAGCCTGTCCTCGTCATGCCAGACGACATTCTCGGTCCGACGCGTCTGCGCCCCGACATTATACTGGCTGAGGATGCGGCCGGTGGTGAGAAGCAGCGGGAAGCGCGGTCCCGTCCGCTCGTCGGTCGCGACATATTCGGTGCGGATGAACTTCCCCTTGCCGCGCACGAAACCGTCCACGTGCATGATCGGCGAGCCGTTCGGGTACTTCTCGTTGCAGGGCCACTGGACCGAACCCTTTTCGTCCAGATAGGCGTAGGAAACGCCGGCGAAGCTTGGCGTGGTGAACGCGATCTCGTCCATGATCTGGGACGGATGCGTGTAGGTCCAGTTGAGGCCCATCGCCTGCGCAAGCTTCTGGGTAACCTCCCAGTCCGCATAACCGTTCTTGGGGCTCATGACCTTGCGCACGCGGTTGATGCGCCGCTCCGCATTGGTAAAGGTGCCGTCCTTTTCGAGGAAGGTGGAGCCTGGCAGGAAGACATGCGCGTAATTGGCCGTCTCGTTCAGGAAGAGGTCATGCACGACGACGCATTCCATCGCGGCAAGACCGGCGGCGACATGCTTGGTGTCCGGGTCTGACTGCAGGATGTCCTCGCCCTGGATATAGATGCCCTTGAAACTGCCCTCGACGGCGGCATCCAGCATGTTGGGAATGCGCAGGCCCGGTTCGTTGTTGAGGGTGACACCCCACATCTTCTCGAACGTATCGCGGGTCGCGTCGTCCGAGATGTGGCGGTATCCGGGAAGCTCATGCGGGAAGGATCCCATGTCGCATGAACCCTGGACGTTGTTCTGGCCGCGCAGCGGGTTCACGCCGACGCCCGGCCGGCCGATATTCCCGGTCGCCATGGCAAGGTTCGCAATCGCCATGACCGTCGTCGAGCCCTGGCTGTGCTCGGTGACCCCAAGGCCGTAGTAGATCGCTCCGTTGCCGCCCTTGGCGTAGAGCCTGGCCGCGCCGCGGACGAGCTCCGCCGGAACGCCGGTGAAGGCCTCCGTCTCTTCGGGGCTATGCTGCGGCTCGGCGACGAAGGCGGCCCAGTCCTCGAACTCCGACCAGTCGCAGCGCTCGCGGATGAAGGCTTCGTCGAATATGCCCTCGGTGACGATCACGTGGGCCAGCGCGGTCAGGACGGCGACATTGGTGCCCGGCTTCAGGGGCAGGTGGTAGCTTGCCTCCACATGCGGCGTGCGAACGAGGTCGATGCGGCGCGGATCGATGACGATCAGCTTTGCGCCCTGCCGCAGGCGCTTCTTCAGGCGCGAGCCGAACACCGGGTGACCTTCGGTCGGGTTGGCGCCTATGACGATGACGACATCGGAATGCTCGACCGAATCGAAGTTCTGCGTCCCGGCGGACGTCCCGAAGGCCTGCCCGAGGCCATAGCCCGTCGGGGAGTGGCAGACGCGGGCACAGGTATCGACATTGTTGTTGCCGAAGCCGGCGCGGATGAGCTTCTGGACGAGGAAGGTCTCCTCGTTGGTGCAACGCGAGGATGTGATCCCGCCGATCGATTCCCGACCGTACTGATACTGCAGTCGCCTGAACTCGGAGGCGACATGCGAGAACGCCTCCTCCCAGGTAACCTCCCGCCAGGGATCCGTGATCTTCTCGCGGATCATCGGGTTGAGAATGCGGTCCTTGTGATTGGCATAGCCATAGGCAAAGCGACCCTTGACGCAGGAATGGCCGCGGTTGGCCTGCCCGTCCTTGTAGGGCACCATGCGCAGAAGTTCCTCGCCGCGCATCTCCGCCTTGAACGAACAGCCGACGCCGCAATAGGCGCAGGTGGTCACCGCCGAATGCTCCGGCTGGCCGATGGCGATCACCGATTTCTCGGTGAGCGTCGCTGTCGGGCACGCCTGCACGCAGGCACCGCAGGAGACGCATTCGGAGTCCAGGAAATGCTCGTGCATGCCCGGCGACACGCGGCTATCGAAGCCGCGGCCCTCGATCGTTAGCGCGAATGTCCCCTGCACCTCTTCGCAGGCCCGGACGCAGCGCGAGCATACGATGCATTTCGACGGGTCATAGGTGAAATAGGGGTTGGACTCGTCCTTCGGCATCCACTGCGGATTGATCTCGCCGTTACTGCGGGCCTTCACGTGGTTGTCGCCGTCATAGCCGTAGCGCACGTCGCGCAGGCCGACGGCGCCCGCCATGTCCTGCAGTTCGCAGTCGCCGTTCGCGGCGCAGGTGAGGCAGTCGAGCGGATGGTCGGAAATGTACAATTCCATCACGCCGCGGCGGATCTGCTTCAGCCGTTCGGTCTGGGTGTGGACGACAAGGCCCGGCGCGACCGGCGTCGTGCAGGAGGCGGGGGTGCCGTTTCGTCCCTCCACCTCCACCAGACAGAGGCGGCAGGAGCCGAAGGCATCCACCATGTCGGTGGCGCAAAGCTTGGGAACCTGGATCCCGGCCTCCCGGGAGGCCCGCATGATCGAGGTTCCTTCCGGGACCGTCACCTCGCGCCCGTCTATCGTCAGCGTGACCTGCGCCTCGGAGCGGGAAGCCGGCGTGCCGTAGTCGATTTCGTGGATCAGGGCCATTGTCTTACTCCGCCGCTTCGACGATGGGGGTGGGAGCGAAATCCTCGGGGAAGTGCGTCATCGCACTCATCACCGGGTACGGCGTGAAGCCGCCAAGCGCGCAAAGCGACCCGAACTTCATCGTGTTGCAGAGGTCCGCCAGGAGTGCCCTGTTCTTCTCCGGCTCTATCCCCTGCGCGATGCGGTCGGCGGTCTCGACACCGCGGGTCGAGCCGATACGGCAGGGCGTGCACTTGCCACAGCTCTCGATCGCGCAGAATTCCATGGCGAAGCGGGCCTGCCGCAGCATGTCGGCGCTGTCGTCGAAGACCACCACGCCCGCATGCCCGATCAACCCGTCTTTCGCGGCAAAGGCCTCGTAGTCGAAGGGCGTATCGAAGAGCGAGCGGGGGAAATAGGCGCCGAGTGGCCCGCCGACCTGCACCGCCTTCACGGGCCGGCCGGTCATCGTACCGCCACCGATCTCGTCGACAATCTGTCCGAGAGTGAGCCCGAACGCCGTCTCGAACAGTCCGCCATGCTTCACATTGCCGGCGATCTGGATCGGGATCGTGCCACGCGAGCGGCCCATTCCGAAGTCGCGGTAGAATTCGGGGCCGCGGTCGAGGATGGGAGGCACGGACGCAAGGGAGATGACGTTGTTGACGACCGTCGGACAGCCGAGGAAACCCTTGAGCGCCGGCAGCGGCGGCTTTGCCCGCACGACGCCACGCTTGCCTTCCAGCGAATTGAGAAGAGACGTCTCCTCCCCGCACACATAGGCGCCCGCGCCGGCCCTGACCTCCAGTTCGAAGGCATGGGCCGAACCCATCACCGACGGGCCGAGGATACCGGCCCGGCGGGCGACGGCGATCGCCTCGTTCATGACCCGAATCGCATGCGGATATTCCGAGCGGGTATAGACGTACCCACGCGTCGCGCCGGTGGCGAGCCCGGCGATGATCATTCCCTCGATCAGCACGAAGGGGTCGCCCTCCATGATCATCCGGTCGGCGAACGTTCCGCTGTCGCCCTCGTCCGCGTTGCAGACGATATACTTCTGGGGGCCCGCGGCATCGGCCACCGTCTTCCACTTGATACCTGTCGGGAAGCCCGCGCCGCCCCGGCCGCGCAGTCCGCTGTCGGTCACAGCCTGGATGATCTCCGGCGCCGACATTGTCAGCGCACGCTCGAGGCCCTTCAGCCCCTGGTAGTGACGGTAATCTTCAATCGAAAGCGGATCGGTGACGCCGCAGCGTGCAAATGTCAGGCGGGTCTGCTGACGGAGGAAGGGAATTTCCTTCGTCAGCCCCAGACAGAGCGGATGATCCCCGCCGGTCAGGAACCCCGCGTCGAAAAGGCCGCCCACATCCGACGCCTTCACCGGGCCGTAGGCGATGCGCCCCCGCTCCGTGCGGACTTCGACGAGCGGCTCGAGCCAGAACATGCCGCGCGATCCGTTGCGCACGATGCGCGCGTCCAGCCCGTGGTTGGCTATCTCGGCCGCGATCGCGGCCGCAACCTTGTCGGCGCCGAGCGCGACGGCCGCGGCATCGCGGGGGACGAAGATGGTGACGGTCATCGGCGCGCCTCCGCAACGAGTTCGCCAAGAGCGCCTGCATCCACGCGACCATGAACCTCATCGTCCAGCATGGCCGCCGGGGCACATGCGCAGAGCCCGAGACAGTAGACAGGCTCCAGCGTGATTGCGCCGTCCAGCGTGGTCTGGTGGAAATCGATGCCGAGAAGCCGGCGCGCCGAGACGGCAAGGTCATCGGCGCCCATGGCCTGGCATGCCTCAGCCCGACAGAGCCTGAGGACGTGCCGCCCGGCCGGCAACTGGCGGAAATCATGGTAGAAGGTGACGACGCCGCGTACTTCCGCCCGCGACAGGTTGAGTTCCTGGGCGATGACGGGCTTCACTTCCTCGGGGATAAAACCGAACTCCTCCTGAATGGCGTGGAGGATAGGCAGCATCGGCCCTTCCACGTGCTTCAGCTCCCGGATTATCGAAAGCGATCGCTCGGCATTGCTGCCGCCCGTCACATGTACATTCATCGTATTCCAAGCCTCCCTGAAGAATGCCTCCCCGGCAATCTCCCGCACGCGGATCCGCGTACTCTTGTGTACACAGTCTCTTCCCGTGCCCCGAGAGGGTCAATATTGATGTTTCGTTACGCGATAGAAAAAAACTATCAGATCAGGGCTTGCGAATTCAGGCTGCGGGCCTGGTAAAGAAGCGCCGAGACGAGTGGCGTGAAAGGCTCACGATGGGTCGCAACGAGCCCGACAAGGTGGCTGGCTTCCGGCTCCACGATCGGTATCATGCGGATCTGCTTGGCAAATCCGAAGGATCGCGCGACATTCCGTGGCATGATGCTGGCCCATTGGCCCGTCGCCACATGCGAAAGCAGCACGACCATCGAGTTGGATTCGAGGGTCGGCTTCACGACAACTCCGGCATCCGCCAGATGCTGGTTTATGATCCGACGGTTCTGCATGTCGGGCGTCAATAGGCAAAGCCTAACGCTATCGAGCTCCGTCCAGGTCACGTTCTCGCGGTCCGCGAAGGGCGTGCCTTCCGCGGTCACCAGAATATAGCGCTCTGCATACAGCGGCACGCTGGTGACGCGCCCGAGAGGCTCGTTGTCGAGATAGGTGATCCCCGCATCGATCTCGAAATTGTCCAGCTGACTCAGCACTTGAAGCGAGTTTCGAGAAACCACGGAGAAGGTGACGTCCGGATGCTTCGCCTGGAAGGGTTCAGTCAGGCGGGGGATCATGGCAAGCGCGGTCGGTATCGCCGCCAGCCGGATATGTCCGGAAAGCCCCTTCTTTGCGGCGCGCATCTCCTCGCGCATGGTGCGGGCATCGGCGACAATCCGCTTGGCCCATTCCAGTACCCGCTGGCCCTCGGGCGTCAGTCCCTGGTATCGCGACCCCCGCACGACCAGACCGACGCCGAGCTGGTCCTCGAGCTGCCGGATCGCCGCCGACAGGGACGGCTGCGAGATCCCGCACTCGTTGGCTGCCCGCCCGAAATGCTCCTCGCGTGCGAGTGCTATGAAGAATTCCAGCTTGTCGATCATGCTCTGCCGTCCTCCGCCGCCCACACAACAGCAAATGGGACGGCACAGGCAACAAAAAAGGCGGCCCGAAAGCCGCCTTTTCAAAACAAGTGCCGGACGCTGTCAGGCCGGCAGAATGGTCTCGTTGAGCTGCGTCAGCTGAGACAGGTATTCTTCGAGCCGGGTCTTCTGCTCGTAGTCGACAGCTGCGCCGGCATTGCTGCGGGCAGTCTCGATGTGAGCCTGAAGCCTGTCCCGCGTCAGGTCCGAAAGCGGCAATGCTGATTCCGCAAGAACGGTGCAGCCGGTCGGAAGGATGTCGGCAAAGCCGCCGAACACGACGTACTTGCTCTCCTGCCCGGATGCCAGCTTCACGCGGACGACGCCCGGCTTGATCGTCGTCATCGTCGGAGCGTGGTTCGCGAGAACCGTCATCTCGCCCAGCGTGGCCGGGATCACGACTTCGGTGACCTTCTCCGACAGGAGAAGGCGCTCCGGAGAAACGAGCTCGAAATTGAAGGCGTCAGCCATGGCGGTTCACTTCTTCACGTGTTGCATGCAAAGGCGCGCCGCATGTGCCGCGCGCCCGCTGGTCCTGCTTAGGCGGCAGCCGCCAGCTTCTTCGCCTTTTCGATGGCTTCTTCGATCGAGCCTACCATGTAGAAGGCGGCTTCCGGAAGATGGTCGTACTCGCCGTTGACGAGGCCCTTGAAGCCCTTGATCGTGTCTTCGAGCGAAACCAGCTTGCCCGGCGAACCGGTGAAGACTTCGGCGACGAAGAACGGCTGCGACAGGAAGCGCTCGATCTTGCGGGCGCGGGCGACGGTCATCTTGTCCTCTTCGGACAGTTCGTCCATGCCGAGGATGGCGATGATGTCCTGCAGCGACTTGTAGCGCTGCAGCGTCGTCTGGACCTGGCGAGCAACCTGATAGTGCTCTTCGCCGACGATCATCGGGTCGAGCATGCGCGACGTGGAGTCGAGCGGGTCAACGGCCGGATAGATGCCCTTTTCGGCGATCGAACGCGACAGAACCGTCGTTGCGTCCAGGTGGGCGAACGAGGTTGCCGGCGCAGGGTCGGTCAAGTCGTCGGCGGGAACGTAGATGGCCTGAACCGAGGTGATCGAGCCCTTGGTCGTGGTGGTGATCCGCTCCTGCATCTGGCCCATGTCGGTGGCCAGGGTCGGCTGGTAGCCAACGGCCGAAGGAATACGGCCAAGCAGAGCCGACACTTCCGAACCCGCCTGGGTAAAGCGGAAGATGTTGTCGACGAAGAACAGAACGTCCTGGCCCTTGTCGCGGAAATCTTCCGCGATGGTGAGGCCCGTCAGGGCGACGCGTGCACGTGCGCCCGGAGGCTCGTTCATCTGGCCGTATACGAGCGCAGCCTTGGAGCCTTCGCCGCCGCCAAGCTTGTTCACGCCGGATTCGATCATTTCGTGGTAAAGGTCGTTGCCTTCGCGGGTACGCTCACCGACGCCTGCAAATACCGAGTAACCGCCGTGTGCCTTAGCAACGTTGTTGATCAGTTCCATGATGAGAACCGTCTTGCCAACGCCGGCGCCGCCGAACAGACCGATCTTGCCGCCCTTCGCGTAGGGAGCCAGAAGGTCGACCACCTTGATGCCGGTGACGAGGATCTGGGCTTCCGTGGACTGCTCGACATAGGCCGGAGCTTCCTGGTGGATGGAGCGCAGCGTGCTCGTGTCCAGCGGACCTGCTTCGTCGACCGGCTCGCCGATGACGTTCATGATGCGGCCGAGCGTCTGGTCGCCGACCGGAACGGAGATCGGGGCACCGGTGTCCTTGACCGGCTGGCCGCGAACGAGACCTTCCGTCGCATCCATCGCAATCGTGCGGACCTGGTTTTCACCGAGGTGCTGAGCGACTTCGAGAACGAGGCGGTGACCGTTGTTATCGGTTTCCAGCGCGTTCAGGATCGGCGGCAGTGCGCCGTCGAATGTAACGTCGACGACGGCGCCGATCACCTGCGTCACCTTACCGACGGAGGTGTCGGCGTCCAGGGTAGCTGCGATAGCCATTTTTCTTACCCTCTTTCCTTATCTCAGAGCGCTTCCGCGCCCGAAATGATTTCAATGAGTTCCTTGGTGATCTGCGCCTGGCGCTGACGGTTGTAGGACAGCGTCAGCTTGTTGATCATATCACCGGCATTGCGCGTCGCGTTGTCCATTGCGGACATCTGAGCGCCATAGAAGGATGCGTTGTTTTCGAGCAGCGCCCGGAAGATCTGGACGGCGACGTTGCGCGGCAGAAGATCCGCGAGGATCTCCTCTTCGCTCGGCTCGTATTCGTAGAGCGCCGACGATCCGTTGCCGACCTCAGCCGTGTCGGCGAACTTGGCCGGGATGAGCTGCTGTGCTGTGGCTTCCTGCGAGATCACCGAATGGAACCGGGCGTAGAAGAGCGTGGCTACATCGAACTCGCCCTTGTTGAAGAGCTCGAGAACCCGGCGCGCAACATCGTCCGCGTTCGCAAAGCTCAACTGCTTCACTTCGCGGAAGGTCACGTAATCGATGATGTTGTCCGTGAACGTCCGCCGCAGGATGTCGTTGCCCTTGCGGCCGACGGTCAGGATCTTGACCGTCTTGCCTTCGCGGATCAGCTTGAGGGCATGATCGCGCGCCATGCGGATGATGGACGAGTTGAAGCCACCGGCAAGACCGCGCTCCCCCGTCGCGACAATGAGAAGGTGAACCTGGTCACGACCCGTGCCGGACAGAAGCAGAGGCGCTTCCGCATTGCCGGCATTGGCCGCCGACAGGCTGGCCAGCACCTTGTTCATGCGTTCCGCGTAGGGACGAGCGGCCTCGGCCGCCTCCTGCGCACGGCGCAGCTTCGCCGCGGCGACCATCTTCATCGCCTTGGTGATCTTCTGCGTCGCCTTGACGGAGGCGATCCGGTTTTTCAGATCCTTAAGTGAAGGCATCCGTTATCGGTCCCCTAAGGGTTAGTGTGCGTGATCCGGGTCTCAGGCGAAGGACTTGGCGAAAGTGTCGAGCGCCGCCTTCAGCTTGGCCTTCGTGTCGTCGGAAATGGCCTTCTCGGTGCGGATCGCATCGAGGACAGCCTTTCCTTCCGAGCGCATGTAGCTCAGCAGACCCTGCTCGAACTTGCCGACGTCGCCGACCGCGATCTTGTCCAGGTAGCCGTTGACGCCCGCGAAGATCACCGCGACCTGCTCTTCCGTCTTCAGCGGCGAGAACTGCGGCTGCTTGAGAAGCTCGGTCAGGCGTGCACCGCGGTTGAGGAGGCGCTGCGTCGAGGCGTCGAGGTCGGAACCGAACTGCGCGAAGGCAGCCATTTCACGATACTGGGCAAGCTCGCCCTTGATCGAGCCGGCAACCTGCTTCATCGCCTTGACCTGTGCGGCGGAACCCACGCGGGAAACCGACAGACCGACGTTCACGGCCGGGCGGATGCCCTGGTAGAACAGGTCGGTTTCAAGGAAGATCTGGCCGTCGGTGATCGAGATCACGTTGGTCGGAATGAAGGCCGAAACGTCGTTACCCTGCGTTTCGATGACCGGCAGCGCCGTCAGCGAACCGGCGCCACGCTCGTCGGAGAGCTTTGCGGCGCGCTCGAGAAGACGCGAATGCAGGTAGAAGACGTCGCCCGGATAGGCTTCGCGGCCCGGCGGACGGCGCAGGAGAAGCGACATCTGGCGGTAGGCGACAGCCTGCTTGGAAAGGTCGTCATATGCGATCAGCGCGTGCTGGCCGTTGTCACGGAAGTATTCGCCCATGGCGCAGCCGGCGAACGGTGCCAGGTACTGCATCGGAGCCGGATCGGAAGCGGTCGCGGCAACGATGATCGAGTACTGCAGCGCACCGCGCTCTTCGAGCACCTTGACGAACTGGGCAACGGTCGAACGCTTCTGGCCGATGGCGACATAGACGCAGTAGAGCTTGTCGTTGTCCGGGCCGTTGTCGTGGATCGGCTTCTGGTTCAGGAAGGTGTCGAGAATGATGGCGGTCTTGCCGGTCTGGCGGTCGCCGATCACGAGCTCGCGCTGGCCACGGCCAACCGGGATCAGGGCGTCGATAGCCTTGAGGCCGGTGGACATCGGCTCATGAACCGACTTGCGCGGAATGATGCCGGGAGCCTTGACGTCGACGCGCGCACGGCGGGTCGCGTTGAGCGGGCCCTTGCCGTCGATCGGGTTGCCGAGAGCGTCAACGACGCGTCCGAGCAGTTCCGGACCGACCGGCACGTCAACGATGGCGCCGGTCCGCTTGACGGTGTCGCCTTCCTTGATCTCACGGTCCGAGCCGAAGACAACCACGCCGACATTGTCGGATTCGAGGTTGAGAGCCATGCCGCGCACGCCGCCCGGGAACTCGACCATTTCGCCGGCCTGGATGTTGTCCAGACCGTAGACGCGGGCGATACCGTCACCAACGGAGAGAACCTGGCCGACTTCGGATACCTCAGCCTCCTGGCCGAAGTTCTTGATTTGATCTTTCAGAATTGCGGAAATTTCCGCGGCGCGGATATCCATCAGCCAACCTCTTTCAGTGCAAGCTTAAGGGTGGAAAGTTTGGTGCGAAGGGAGGTGTCGATCTGACGCGACCCGACCTTTACGATCAGGCCACCAAGGAGCGTGGGGTCCACCGTGACGGCGACGACCACATCCTTGCCAGTGACGCCCTTCAGCGCCGACTTGAGTTCTTGTTCCTGGGCCGGCGTCAACGCATGCGCGGACGTTACCTCTGCCGTCACCTCGCCGCGCTGGGCTGCGGCGATCTGACGGAAAGCCCGGATCATGCCAGGCAATGCGAAAAGCCGGCGGTTGCCGGCCACGACCTTGATGAAATTGCCGACGAGACCGCGGATGCCCGCCTTGTCGGCGACCGCGGAGATCGCACGCAGCTGATCCTCGGAAGAGAATACCGGGCTCTGGATCAGGCGACGCAGGTCTTCGCTCTCGTCCAACATAGCCTGGAGCCGGTCGAGATCCGCGCCGACTGCATCAACGGAACCCGCCTCGAGCGCAAGCTCGTACAGCGAGGATGCATAGCGCTCAGCTACACCGGAAATCAGCTGGGACGTGTCAGCCACGGGCACAGTTTCCCTTGATTGTCATCAACGGCCGGACCTCGCGGACGGAGATCGATAAGCCCTTGTGAGTATTTGCTATTTTGTTGAAAACAACCAGCTTTCGGGCTGGCCCCTTCAGACTTTCGCGGTTCGTCTACCATAGGATCTATGGACTCGCAACACGGCAGATAGGCTAAAACGTCAGGGCTAGAAGGGCTTGAAACGATTTTATCACGCTGCTTGTGCGGATTCTGGAGATCCGAAATGTCGCCCTGTCAGAAATAACCGAACACATATCCGAGCGGCAGGGCGGCCAGCACGAGTTGCGCGATCAGCACCAGGGCATTGATCACGATCCTTCCCCTGTCGACAAAGAGCGACAGGAGGCGCCCGAAAGCCGCAAATCCAAGGGCGCTGCCCAACATGAGATAGGTGAAGTCCTGCGCAAGAGCGATCGCCGCTAGACCGAGACCGAGGTGCAGGCCGCCTATGGAGCGCGTGGCGCCGAAGCCGACGGAGGTTATCTCTCCCGTGACCAGCCCCCCTGCGCGCAGAAGTCGCGCCGGGAACAGCATCGTCAGGAGCCCGAAGCCGGCGACGACCAGGGCGGAAAGGAAGGCGAGGCGTTCCGGCATCTCGGTGGGAAAATAAAGTTCCAAATCTTCGCTCCTGCACTCCGGGGACTAACGGGATACCAGCGGGGACATGATTCTCAAAGGAAGCTCTGGGGGTCGACGTCGATCTGCACATGCACCGTGCCGCGAACCTTCGGCCCCTGCGCCACCATCGTCTTCAGGAAGGCCTGCATGTCGGAATTCCGCCGTCCGTGGACCAGGAGCCGGAAGCGGTGCCGCCCCCGGACCAGCGCCAGCGGCGCCTCGGCGGGCCCGAGAACCGATATCCCGGAGACATGCGGAGCCGCGGCGCGCAGGCCGCGCGCATGAGCTTCCGCGTCGGCCCGCCCCTCGGCGGACACGATGATCGACGCGAGCCTGCCGAAGGGAGGCAGGATCGCCCGCTCGCGCTCGAGGATCTCGCGCTCGTAGAAGGCTCCGGCGTCGCCGGAAACGATCGCCTGCATGACGGGGTGCTGCGGCTGGTAGGTCTGCAGCAGGCCGTGACTCTTGAGCCCGGTCCGCCCTGCTCGCCCGGTCACCTGGTTCAGGAGCTGGAATGTCCGCTCGGCAGCGCGAGGGTCTCCATTCGCCAGCCCGATATCCGCGTCGACGATGCCGACCAGCGTCATCATCGGGAAATTGTGCCCCTTCGCCACCAGTTGGGTGCCGATAACGATGTCGGCGTCGCCGCGGGCGATGGCCTCCAGTTCCAGCCTCAGGCGCTTCACGCCGCCGAGGAGGTCGGATGACATGACGATCGTGCGGGCCTCCGGAAAATGCCTTTCCACCTCTTCCGCAATCCGCTCGACGCCCGGGCCGCATGCGACGAGGTGGTCGAGCGTCCCGCACTCCGGGCAGGCCTCCGGCGTCGGCTCGCTATAGCCGCACTGGTGGCACTGTATCTGGCTGCGGAACCGGTGCTCCACGAGCCAGCTGGAGCATTGCGGGCACTGGAAGCGATGGCCGCAGACACGGCAGAGGGTCAGCGGCGCATAGCCGCGGCGGTTGAGGAAGAGAAGCGCCTGCTCGCCCCGCTCAATGGTCTTGCCCACCGCCCGCAAAAGCACGGGAGACAGGAAGCCCCCTCGCTCGGGCGGATGCCTGCGCATATCGAGAAGATGGAGATCCGGCAGCGCCGCTTCCCCGTAGCGGGTCGGCAGATGCACGAGGTGGTAACGCCCCGCCTGCGCATTCACCTGGCTTTCGACCGAGGGCGTCGCCGAGACGAGGACGATCGGGAAATCGCCGATCCGTGCCCTGACGACCGCCATGTCGCGCGCATTGTAGAAGACGCGGTCCTCCTGCTTGTAGGCGGGGTCGTGTTCCTCGTCGACGATGATCAGGCCGAGGTTCTCGAACGGCAGGAACAGTGCCGACCGGGCGCCTGCGACCACCTGAACCTCTCCGGTCACGATGCCGCGCCAGACCTTCTCCCGCATCCGCGGGGAGAGGTCGGAATGCCATTCCCCGGGCTTCGCACCGAACCGGCTCTCGAAGCGTTCCAGGAAACTCGACGTCAGCGCGATCTCCGGCAGCAGGATGAGGACCTGCCGGCCCTGCCGCAGCGTCTCCGCGATCGCCTCGAAATAAACCTCCGTCTTTCCGGATCCGGTGACGCCGTCGATGAGCGATGCGGAATAGCCGCCTTTCCTCACGAGCGTCACGATCTCGGCGGCGGCATCCTTCTGCGGGCCCTGGAGCCGCGAGGCGGCATGCTCGGGGTCGGGCCTGGCGACTACCGGCGGGGGCGGCAGGAAGATCGTCTCGAACAGCCCCTGTTGCGTCAGCCCGTCGATGACGGACGTCGACACACCGGCTGCATGGGCAAGCCCGGCCCGCGTCCACGGTGTATCCTCGTCGACGAGATCGAGGACCCGGGATCGCGCCGGCGTCATCCGCTCCGGGTGCCCGCCGGAATAGCGAATGCCCTCCACCATCGGCTCGGGCGCGAGCGCCGCAGGAGCCCGGATCGCCATGCGCGCCACCAGTCCCGGCGGCGACAGGGTATAGCTCGCCACCCACTCCACGAAGCGGCGCATTTCGGCTGAAAGAGGCGGACAATCGAAGGCCAGCGTGATCGGCCGCAGTTTCTTCGGGTCGAGCTTGTCGTCGTTGCCGCCGTCCCAGACGACGCCGATCACCTGACGCGGGCCGAGCGGCACCTGCACCACGGAACCGGCTTCGACATGCATCCCCTCCGGCACGGCGTAGCTGTAGGGACCCGGCGCCGGCAGCGGCACCAGGACCGGGACGACACGCCTTGCCGGCGGCCGCTCCAGCAGTTCACCGAAGAGAGAGGAGGAATCTGAACCCATGCGGCGGGACCTTGCCCCGAAGCCCGGCAAAATGAAACACCGGATTTGCAGCTAGGAGGCGGTTTCCTCCAGCGGCTTGAACACGGCCTGCTGGTCCCGGGCCAGATCGACGATCGTGTGCCGCTCGATTGCCCGCGTGACGTCCTGCGGGTCGCCGTCCAGCTGCTCGGGCGGGATCAGTTGCCCGATGGTCACGTCGAACCGGTTGCCCTTCTTGTTGAGGAGCTCGTAGAAGACGGTCATGTCTCGCAGCTCCGTCGACCACTTGGCGAACCAGTAGAACAGCCCCGAATTGCGCGCCTTCATATGGATCGGCACGATCGGCAGGTTGTACTTCTTGGCAAGCCCGACGGCGGACGTCTTCCAGGGCCGTTCGTTGAGCCGACCGTTCGCCCAGTAGGCAATGCGCCCCGAGGGAAACAGCACCATGACCTTGCCATCCTCCACCGCCTTGTTGGTGAGGACGAGCGTCTCCCGCGTCTTGAGCTTGCTCTTGTGCTCCTCCCGCCACTCGACCGGGATGATCATTTCTGAGAAGCGTGGATTTACACGCACCGCATCCCGGTTTGCGAACACCATCAGGTCCGGCCGGCACCCCTTGAGGACGTCGAAGACGGCGACCCCGTCGGCAATGCCCGTCGGATGGTTGCTGACGAGAATGAAGCCGCCGGTCTTCGGAATGCGATCGGCATTCGTGACCCGCACGTCGAGCTTCAGGACGTCGCTCAGATATTCGAAGGACTGGAGGCCCGAAAGGGCCGCGATGTCGTTGGCGAACTCTATCGCCCGGTCGTAGCGCAGCAAGGTATAGAGGAACGGCCGCATCACCGGCCAGAGCGGATGTTTTACGATCCGCTGGCCTCGCTCAGCGATGAGGATATCGACGATATGACCAGGTTTTCCTTGGGAAACCAGAGAAAGGGCTTCGGCAAAATGTCCCAGCGAGGACATTGAATCTCGGCGCGCCATACGAACTCCTGCAGAGAGGATAGGGGTATATCTCAGTCCGGCATGATCGGCCAGCGACAGCGACGCCGCGCTTCATTGAATCCTAACGCCATCAGGTCAAATTGGCCTCCACCCGCACCAATTCAATAGGCATGACGTGAGCGAAATACTGACGATCGCCGCTCCCGACCTTCTCCAGCGACGGGCGGAATGGCTCGAAAACCTTGCCCGGGAGCGACGCCTTTCCGCCAACACGCTGGAGGCCTATGAACGCGACACCCGCCAGTTCCTGGGCTTCCTGACCGGCCATCTCGGTTCGCCGCCCCGGATCGCCGATATCCACACGCTCCGCCCGGCTGACCTGCGTGCATTTCTGGCGGCACGCCGGCGCCACGGCTCCGGCGCCCGTTCGCTCGGCCGCCACCTGGCCGGGCTGCGTTCCTTCTTGCGTTACCTGGAACGACAGGGGCTGATCAATGCTGCCGCGGCAGGCGCGGTCCGTGCGCCGCGACAGCCCAAGTCGCTTCCCAAGCCACTCAGCGACAGGCAGGCGCTGGCGGTCGTCGCCACCGGCTCCCAGTTGCAGGACGAACCATGGATCGCCGCCCGGGATGCCGCCGTGCTGACGCTCCTCTACGGTTGCGGCCTGCGCATATCGGAGGCGCTCGCACTGACGCCGCGGGACTTCGATCCGGGTGCGACGAGCCTTCGGGTCAACGGCAAGGGCGGCAAGGTCCGGATCGTCCCCCTGCTCCCTGTCGTGGCCGAGGCGGTCGCGGCTTATCGCAAGCTCTGCCCCTATGTTCTTCCCGGCGAAGAGCCCATGTTTCGCGGCGCCCGCGGCGGCCCTCTGCAGCCGGCCATCATCCAGCGCGGCATGCAGAAGCTGCGGAGCGCACTCGGCCTGCCGGATTCGGCGACGCCGCACGCGCTGCGCCATTCCTTCGCCACGCACCTGCTGGCCGGCGGAGGAGATCTGCGAACGATCCAGGAACTGCTCGGACATGCGAGCCTCTCCACCACGCAGGTCTATACGGGCGTGGATACGCAGCGCCTGCTGGAGGTCTACGACCGGGCGCATCCGCGGGCATAGGATTGCCTTAACCATCCGCCTTAATGGCTCGTGCATGTGGCGAGGCTAAGGTCCTCGCGGCTTCCCTGGAAGGACGACATGACGACCCACGCTCTGTTCCCGCTGCCGCAGCGCATTCTGCACCGGCTGTCCGCTCTCACCCTCTGGCTTCTCGCCGCCTGCCACCTCCTGGCGCTGGTTTCGCTGCTGGTGGTGCTTGCCATGCATGCCCCGGCACGCGCCGAAACCGCCTGCCAGGGGGAGAACCTGCTGGACGAACTGGAGCGCGCCGATCCGCAAGCTCATGCCGCCGTGATGGCGGAGGGCCGCGCCGTCGTGAACGGCCAGGGCCTTTTCTGGCGGATCGAGCGCCCGGGCATTCCGGCATCCTACCTTCTGGGCACCATGCACGTCACGGACCCGCGCGTCCTCAGGATGCCACCGGGGGCGGCAGAGGCTCACGCCGGCGCGAAGGTTATCGTCATCGAATCCGACGAGATCCTCGACGAGCGGAAGGCCGCCGCCGCGATCCTCTCCAGGCCGGAACTGACCATGTTCACCGACGGCCGGTCGATCGAGAACCTTCTCTCCCCCGAGGATCTCGAGGTCCTCCGCGAAGGACTGGAGAAACGGGGCCTCGTCCTGTCCGCGGTGTCGCGCATGAAGCCTTGGATGCTTGCGGGCTTCGTCGCGACCTCGGCCTGCGAATCCGCCCGCAAGGCGGACGGCGGGGTATTTCTCGACAAGAAGATCGCGCTCGATGCCATCGCTTCCGGCAAGCCCGTGAAGGGGCTGGAGACGCTGCAGGAGCAACTGGCGGCAATGGCGGAGATGCCCATCGACTTCCATCTCCAGGCCCTGGTCGAGACCGTCAGGCTCGGCGACCGGATGGACGACGTCGTCGAGACGATGACTGGCCTCTACCTCTCCGGCGATACGGGCCTGACCATTCCTGCGCTGAGGGCGCTGACCCCGACGCTGACCGACGAGGACGAGAGCGCCTACGCCGCGTTCGAAAGCGCCGTGATTTCCGACCGCAACCACCGGATGGCGGAGCGGGTCGGCCCCATCCTTGCGGAAGGCGGGGCATTCGTCGCCGTCGGCGCCCTGCATCTGCCGGGAGAAGCCGGCCTGGTGGAACTGTTCCGCCGGCAGGGCTTTACCGTGACCCCGGCGAACAACGCCGACTAACCGACCGTCATCCGTCGCATCACGTTGGTCTTCCAGTAGAACTGATGCACCAGCACGCCGAGCACGTGCGCGGCGATCAGGATCCAGAGAAGCGTCTTAAGCGGACCTCCATGGACATCGCCGGCCTGCTCGTTGCCGAAGTAGTAGGCCCCTATGCCGGTGAACGGCAGGGCGAGGACGACGACGTAGAGAAGGCCATGCACGACCTTGGCCGCCAGCCGGAATATCGGCGGCTCTTCGGGCGGGAGGGCCGGGCTCTTCATGGTCAGCAGCAGGATGATACGGCAGAGCGTCAGGATCAGAATGAGTATTCCGGCATAGGCATGCAGGTTGGCGCTCGCCACCTGCTCCGGGGTCGCCGTGCCCGTCTGACGGATGGCGCGGTTCCATGCTTCCATGCCATCCGGAAGAAGCAGGTTGAAGAAAACGAGCCCGACGACCAGCCAGTGCAGGACACGTTGGGGAACCGAATAGGAAACAACATCGGAAGCCATGGCCTTGCCTTTCGTCAACAAGGTGAGCCGCAATAGATCCGATGTTAAAGGCCGCAGCCTGCGTGGCAAGCTGCGGCCTTCAAGATGAAGAAGATTTAACCTCGTCCTGCGCCTTACATGTGCAACGGCTTGAAGAAGGTCGCCAGCGCGGCTTCCTTCACGGCTTCCGACATGGTCGGGTGCGCGTGGCAGGTTCGGCCGAGATCTTCGGACGATCCGCCGAACTCCATCAGAACCGCGATCTCGTGGATCATCTCGCCGGCGCCGAAGCCGACGATATGTCCGCCGAGAACCCGATCGGTCTCCTTGTCGGCGAGAATCTTCACGAAGCCATCGGTCACCTGCATGGCGCGGGCGCGGCCGTTTGCGGTGAACGGGAACTTGCCGACCTTGTAGGCGATGCCCGCGGCCTTCAGCTCTTCCTCGGTCTTTCCGACGGAGGCGACCTCCGGCTGGGTGTACACGACGCCAGGAATGACGTCATAGTTCACATGGCCGTGCTGCCCGGCAAGAATTTCGGCGAGCGCCACGCCCTCGTCCTCAGCCTTGTGGGCAAGCATCGGCCCCTTCACCACATCGCCGATCGCGTAGATGCCGTCGACATTGGTCTTGTAATGCCCGTCGATCTCGACGCGACCGCGATTGTCGAGCACGACACCGGCCTCTTCGAGGCCGAGGCCTTCCGTGTAGGGCTTGCGGCCGGTGGAAATCAGTACGACATCCGCCTCGATGGTCTGTGCCTCGCCGCCCTTGACGGGCTCGAATGTCACCTTAGCGCCGGCGCCGGCCTTTTCGACGCCCGTCACCTTGGCGCCGAGGTTGAAGGTCATTCCCTGCTTGGCGAGCATCCGCTGGAACTGCTTGGAAACCTCGCCGTCCATCCCGCCGAGGATGTTGTCGAGGTACTCGACGACCGTGACCTTGGCGCCGAGACGCATCCAGACCGAGCCGAGCTCCAGCCCGATCACGCCGCCGCCGACGACCACGAGGTTCTGCGGCACCTTGTCGAGCGCGATGGCGCCGGTGGACGAAACGATCACCTTCTCGTCGATCGCGACGTTGACGCCCGGGATGCCGGCGACATCGGAACCCGTCGCGATGACGATGTTCTTCGCCTCCAGCTCCTGCACCTTGCCGTCGTCGCCGGTGACGGAAACCTTGCCCGCCGAGACGATGCGGCCGGTGCCGGTGAAGCCGTCGATCTTGTTCTTCTTGAACAGGAAGGCCACGCCGTCGACGTTCGACTTCACAGTCGCGTCCTTGTGCGCCATCATCTTTTCGAGGTTGAGCTTCGGCGCCGGGATCTCGACGCCAAGCGTATCCATGCCGTGGGCCGCATGGCTGAACATTTCCGAGGCGTGCAGCAGGGCCTTTGACGGAATGCAGCCGATGTTGAGGCAGGTGCCGCCATAGGTGGCGCGCTTTTCGACGACCGCGACCTTAAGGCCCAACTGGGCCGCCTTGATGGCACAGACGTAACCGCCAGGGCCGCTTCCGATTACGACAACATCATAAGCCATTGCAGAGTCCTTTTCAGTATGACGCCGTGTCAGGTCAGAGGAACAGGGCGAGCATCATCAGCGCGAGGCCGAGGATGCTGACCAGCCAGACCAGCGAACGGACGTAAGGGATGCCGGCCAGGTAGAGCGGGATATAGACGATCCGCGCCACCAGCCAGACTGTTGCGCCGAGGAGGCCGAGCCCCGAGCTGTCGCCCACGAAGGCGAGCCCGAGCAGCAGCCCGATAAAGGCGGGATAGGTTTCCTGGAAGTTCGTCAGCGCACGCGCGGCACGGCCTGCCCGTGGGCTCTTCGGTTCACGCCCCTCGTCCCTCGGCCCCGCATTCCAGTCGGTGCCGAGTTCCCTGGTGGCAAGCATGGCCTGCAGCCCGATATGGACGAGCAGCAGGACGACGCTCAGAACGAGCAGCGCCAGGAGATAGGTTGCGTCTGCCGAGACGGGCTCCATGCTGCTCTCCGCTCTCGTGTCCGCTTAGAGGTCGAGGACCAGACGCTCCGGATCTTCCAGGCTTTCCTTGACCCGGACCAGGAATGTCACGGCTTCCTTGCCGTCGACGATCCGGTGGTCGTAGGAAAGCGCCAGATACATCATCGGACGGATGACCACCTGGCCGCCGATGGCGACCGGGCGCTCCTGGATCTTGTGCATGCCGAGGATGCCGGACTGCGGTGCGTTGAGGATCGGCGAAGACATCAGCGAACCGTAGACGCCGCCGTTCGAGATGGTGAACGTGCCGCCCTGCATGTCGGCCATCGAGAGCTGGCCGTCACGGGCTGCCCTGCCGAGGCGGCCGATTTCCTTCTCGATCTCGGCGATCGACATCTGGTCGGCATCACGGACGACCGGAACCACCAGGCCCTTGTCTGTGCCGACGGCGACGCCGACATGGCAGTAGTTCTTGTAGATGATGTCGGTGCCGTCGATCTCGGCATTGACCGCCGGCAGTTCCTTCAGCGCATGCGTCACGGCCTTGGTGAAGAAGCCCATGAAGC
>JAEZHO010000101.1 GCA_023416545.1 Pseudomonadota bacterium | reverse complement strand
CCCGTGGGGCCGGCGTCGAGATCATCGGCGACATCGAACTTTTCGTCCGGGAGCGACGGGCGCATTCGCCCGATTGCCCGTTCATCGCCATTACCGGGACCAACGGCAAGTCGACGACGACGGCGCTCATCGCCCATATCCTGAAGAGCAGCGGCCGCGACACGCAGCTGGGCGGAAACATCGGCACGGCCGTCCTGACCCTCGATCCGCCCGTGGCGGAACGCTATTACGTGGTCGAATGCTCCTCCTACCAGATCGATCTGGCGCCGACGCTCGATCCGACCGCGGGGATACTCCTGAACCTCACGCCCGACCATCTCGACCGCCACGGCACGATGCAGCACTACGCCGATGTCAAGGAGCGGCTGGTCGCTGGCAGCGACATCGCGGTTATCGGCGTCGACGACAGCTTCTCGGCGCTGATCGCCGATCGGGTCGAGCGGGCAGGGGTAAAGGTGCGCCGGATTTCCCGGCGCAATGTCCTTGCCGACGGGCTCTACGCCGAGGGAAGCGTGATTTTCCGGGCGGACGGCGGCACGGCCTCGCCGTTCGTCGACCTTGCGGGGATCGCCACGCTCAGAGGCGGGCACAACGCCCAGAACGCGGCCGCCGCGATCGCGGCCTGCCTTGCGGTCGGTGTCGATGCCGACGCGATCCGGGAGGGACTGAGGTCGTTCCCGGGGCTGAAGCACCGCATGCAGCCGGTCGGACGCCGGGGGCAGGTGGTGTTCGTAAACGATTCCAAGGCGACCAATGCGGAAGCCGCGGCACCCGCGCTCTCGAGCTATGACCGGATCTACTGGATCGCCGGCGGCCTTCCCAAGGAAGGCGGGATCGCAAGCCTCGCGCCACTCTTCCCGCGTATCGTCAAGGCATTCCTGATCGGAGAGGCGGCGCCCGCCTTTGCCGCGACACTCGGCGAGGCGGTGCCCTACGAGATTTCCGGTACGCTGGAGCGCGCGGTCGCGCATGCGGCTGCGGAAGCCGAGGCCGACGGGAGCGCTGCCGCCGTAATGCTTTCGCCTGCCTGTGCCAGTTTCGACCAGTACAGGAACTTCGAGGTCCGCGGAGACGCGTTCGTGAACCATGTTGCCGGGCTCGACGGCGTGACCATGCTGGTCGACACGAAGAAGGGGATATGACCATGGTAAGCCGCGCCGACCGGGGTCCACTGGCGGATTGGTTCTGGACGATCGACCGCTTTTTCCTGGCGGCCTTCATCCTCCTGATGGGGATCGGCTTCATGCTGTCCTTCGCCGCATCGCCGCCGGTCGCCGAGCGGCTCGGCCTGGACAGCTTCCATTTCGTCGAGCGGCACGCGATCTTCATCGTGCCGTCGCTGATGGTGATGATCGGCCTGTCCTTCATGAGCCCGCGGCAGGTGCGGCGGGCGGCCATCATCCTGCTCGCCATCTCGCTGATGATGATGGTGATGGCGCTCTTCTTCGGCGTCGAGGTGAAGGGCTCGCGGCGCTGGGTCTCGATCGGCAGCTTCTCGATCCAGCCCTCCGAGTTCATGAAGCCGGCCTTCGTCGTCGTCTGCGCCTGGCTGTTCGCCGAGCATGCGCGCCAGCCGGAAATCCCCGGAAACCTGTTCGCGATCATCCTCTTCGGCATCGTCGGCGCGCTGCTGGTCGCCCAGCCCGACCTCGGGCAGACGATCCTCACCGCCGTCGTCTGGGGCGGCATGTTCTTCATGGCCGGCATGCCCTGGCTCTGGATCATGGTGCTCGGGGCTCTCGGCGTCGTCGGCTTCGCCTCCGCCTATTACATGCTGCCGCACGTGACCGGGCGTATCGACCGCTTCCTGACGGGCGAAGGCGACACGTTCCAGGTGGATACGGCCCGCGACGCGATCGTCCGGGGTGACTGGTTCGGGCAGGGGCCGGGCGAAGGCATCGTCAAGCGCATCATCCCCGACAGCCATACGGACTTCATCTTCTCCGTCGCGGCGGAGGAATTCGGCATCCTGTTCTGCATGCTGCTGGTGATGATCTTCGCCTTCATCGTGCTGCGCGGCCTCAGCCACTCGTTCAAGGAGCGCAACGACTTCACGCGCTTTGCCGTCGCCGGCCTCGTGCTGCAGATCGGCATCCAGTCGATGATCAACATCGGGGTCAACCTGGAACTCATGCCGGCCAAGGGCATGACCCTGCCGCTGATCTCCTATGGCGGATCGTCGATGATCGCGGTCAGCGTGACGGCGGGCTTCATCCTCGCGCTGACGCGGCGCCGACCGGAGAAGAGGGCGCAGGAACGCAGCCTCTTCCGCATTGCCGGAGTACCGGCGGAGTAGAGCATGACCAAGGGCATCATCCTTCTTGCCGCCGGCGGGACCGGCGGACACCTGTTTCCCGCCGAGGCGCTGGCGCATGAGTTGAAAGCGCGCGGCTACTCCGTCCATCTCGTCACCGATCGTCGTGCCCAGCGCTTTGCCGGGACTTTCCCCGCAGACGAGATCCACGTCGTCCCCTCGGCGACCTTCGGGTCGAAGAACCCGCTCGCCATGCTGCGCACCGGCTGGACCCTGTGGAGGGGCCTGCGGGCCGCGCGCGGGCTGGTCGCCCGGCTGAAGCCGGCGGCCGTCATCGGCTTCGGCGGCTATCCGACCGTTCCGCCGCTGCTGGCCGCGACGTCGATGGGCGTCCCCTCGCTGATCCACG
>JAEZHO010000373.1 GCA_023416545.1 Pseudomonadota bacterium | reverse complement strand
TCGCCATGCTGGCGGGTTCCACACTCTACCTGTTCCTAGTCGGGGCAGACATGGGCATTGTCGCGGAGCAATTCCTCAACGGAATGTATTCCAACTACGTCATCCTGGCGGTTCCGCTCTTCATCCTCGCGGCGGAGTTCATGAATGTCGGCTCCATGACGGAGCGGCTGCTGACCTTCTGCAACGTTCTGGTAGGGCGCTTCCGCGGCGGGCTCGCACAGGTCAATGTCGTGCAGAGCATCATCTTTGCCGGGATGTCCGGTTCGGCGATCGCCGACGCCGCCGGAAGCGGGCGGATGATGCAGAACATGATGACGCGCGGCGGTCGCTACACCCCGAGTTACGCGGCGGCACTGACGGCGGTCACCTCGGTGATCGGCCCCATCATCCCGCCGTCGATCCCGATGATCATCTATGCGCTCGTGTCGGACGCGTCGATCGGCTATCTCTTCCTCGCGGGCATGGTCCCCGGCCTGCTGATGGCGGGGCTGCAGATGATGCAGGTCGCGATCACGGCGCGCCGCAAGAACTTCCCGGTCGAAGACCCGGTGCCGATGCGCGAGATCCCGCGTATCACGATCCGCGCCTTCCCCGCGCTGATGATGCCGGTGGTCCTGCTGGGCTGCATCTATTCGGGCATCACCACGCCGACGGAGGCGGCTGCCATTGCCGCGGCCTATGCCCTCGTCATCTCGGTCCTGCTCTATCGCAGCATCACCTTCAAGGATTTCTACGGCTCGCTCTATACCAGCGCCAAGTCGTCCGCCTCGATCGGCATGCTGATCGCCGGCGCGCTCGTCTTCAACTACGTCGTGACGATCGAGAACATTCCGGACAGCCTGAGGGTCATGCTGACGGGAATGGAACTGACGCCGGTCACCTTCCTCATCCTGGTCAACATCGTCCTGCTGCTGCTCGGCTGCGTCCTGGAGGGGACCGCGATCCTGCTCATCATCGTGCCGGTCTTCATTCCGACCGCGCAGGCCCTCGGCATCGACCTTGTCCACTTCGGCGTCGTGGTGGTGGTCAACATCATGCTCGGCCTTGTCACCCCGCCCTACGGCCTGCTTCTCTTCATCATGACCAACATCTCGGGCAGCCCGGTGCGCGACATCATCCGCGACGCGCTCCCCTTCCTGTTCTGGATGGTGGTCTCGCTCATCTTCATCACCTTCGTCCCCGACAGCGTCCTGTGGCTGCCGCGGCTGTTCGGATATCAGGGATGACCATGAAACCGATCTACATTCTCAACGGCCCGAACCTGAACCGGCTGGGAAAGCGGGAGCCGGAGATCTACGGCACCACGACGCTGGCCGAGGTCGAGGCCATGTGCCGCGAGGCGGCCGGCGAGCGCCCGGTTGAATTCCGCCAGACCAACAGCGAGGAGCGGCTGATCGACTGGGTGCATGAGGCGATCGACGAGGGGGATGGCATCATCGTCAACCCCGCTGCCTTCACCTTCACGTCGCTGGCACTTCTCGATGCGTTGAAGATGTTCAAGGGACCGATCATCGAGTTCCACATCAGCAACGTCCACCGCCGCGAGCCGATCTACCACCGTTCCTATGTCTCGATGACGGCGACCACGGTCATGGCCGGCCTCGGTGCCGAAGGCTATCCCGTCGCCGTCCGGGCCCTGGAAATGCTGATCGCGAAAAAGGCGCGGTAAGGAGCCGCGCCCTCTCTTTCAGGTCTTTCCACAAACAGGGCGCCGGTTACCTCGCGACGAGATGGCCGTCGCCGATGTCGACCAGTTCGACCCGCTCGGGTGCCTCGCCGACTTTCCACACCGGGCTCGGGATGTCGCCGGAGAGCCTCACGCCCGCCTGACGCTCTCGGCGCGGGTCCGGTAGCGGGACCGCCGCAAGCAGCCGCTTCGTGTATGGATGCTGGGGATTGCCGAACAGTTGAGCGCGGGTGCCCATCTCGACGATCTGGCCGAGATACATGACCGCGACGCGGTCCGAAATATTCTCCACCACCGCCATGTCGTGGCTGATGAAGAGGTAGGTCACGCCGCTTTCCTTCTGCAGGTCGCGCAGCAGGTCGAGGACCTTGGCCTGGATTGACACGTCGAGCGCCGCGACGCTTTCGTCGCAGATGATCAGCTTCGGCTTCAGGGCAAGCGCCCTCGCGATGCAGATGCGCTGCCGCTGCCCGCCCGAAAACTGGTGGGGATAGCGATTGTAGACGCTCGGCGACATCTCGACCCGGTCCAGCAGTTCGCGCACGCGCGCCATCTGCTCGGCCGGGGTACCGATGCCGTGGATGACCAGCGGCTCGCGGATCAGTTCGCCGACGGTCATCCTCGCATCGAGCGCGGCCATCGGATCCTGGAACACGATCTGCAGGTCGCGGCGGATCGCCTTGCGGCCTCGGGCATCGAGATCGCCCAGCGCCCGGCCGTTGATCTGGATCCGGCCGGAATGGGGAACGAGGCCCACCAGCGCCTTCGCCATGGTCGACTTTCCGCAGCCGGATTCGCCCACCAGTGAAAGCGTTTCGCCTCGGAAGATATTGAGAGATACATGCTCGACCGCGTGAACGCGTGCGGCAACGCGTCCCAGCAGGCCCTGCCGGATGGGGAAGTTCACGGAAACATCGTCGTAGCGCACAAGCACGTCGCGGGCTTCCGGTTCGGGACGGGACGCGCCGGCGCCGATACGCGGCACGGCGGCGAGGAGGTCGCGCGTGTATTGCTCCTTCGGCGCGTCGAACAGTTCGACCGTCGATGCCGCCTCCACCATCTTGCCCTTGCGCATGACGATGACGCGGTCGGCCGTCTCGGCGACGACGCCCATGTCGTGAGTGATGAGGATGATCGCCGTACCGAGTTCCCGCTGCAGGTCCTTGAGGAGGTCGAGAACCTCGCGCTGGACCGTGACGTCCAGCGCCGTGGTAGGCTCGTCCGCA
>JAEZHO010000335.1 GCA_023416545.1 Pseudomonadota bacterium | reverse complement strand
TCGATGGGTGGCGCGCTGTCCGGACGGAAGCCCGTCCAGTCCGCCACCCATTCGGGTGCATCACGCAGGAAGGCCGCGGTGCCGAAGGCATCCGGCAGGACGATGAGAAGGTTCCCGCCGTAAAGCCGGTTCCAGTCCTTCAGGACCTTGTAGGGTGCGGCCCGAAGTTCCTCGTCGGTGTTTGCCAGCGCTGCCATGACCATGGGAAGCTCGTGCGCATTGGTCCCCACCGCCTCGAGATCCGAATCCATGGCGAGCAGCACGTTGCTGGTGCCGGTGAATGCCGGGCCGATGCCTTCCTTCAGGGCCTCCACGCACCAGCGCTGCCAGAGGAAGCTGTGGCGTCGGCGGGTGCCGAAATCGGAAATTCGCAGGCCGGGAAGCGCCCGCAGGCGCTCGACCTTTTCCCACATCTTCGCCTTTGCCCGTGCATACAGCACGTCGAGGACAAAGGGACCCATGTGGCGCATGGCTGCGCGGGAGCGCAGTTCGTTGATGATGGCGAGCGCCGGAATTTCCCACATCGTGGTTTCCATCCAGCGACCGTGGAAGTTCAGCTCGTACTGGCCGTCGCGCTTCGACAGTTCGTATTCCGGCAGCTGGTAGGTGGCGAGCCAGTTCAGGAACTCCGGCTCGAATATCTGCTTGCGGCCGTAGAAGGTGTTACCCGCAAGCCAGATCATCTCCTTCTTCGACAGGTGAAGGGCACGGGCATGATCCAGCTGCTCGCGCAGTTCCCCCTCGTCGATCTCGTCCGCCAGACGTACCGAAGTCGTGCGGTTGATGAGGGAGAATGTCGCCTCGACGTCCGGATAGAGCTTCCAGATCATCTGCAGCATGAGGAGCTTGTAGAAGTCCGTATCGATCAGGCTGCGGATGATCGGGTCGAGCTTCCAGGTGTGGTTGTAAACCCGGGTCGCGATATCGGTCTTCGTCATGCCTGTGCTGCCTTGGCCAGAGAGGGCCGGCTCGTCTCAATCGGAACGAAGGCAAATCGGAAAACCGCCTCCCGGTCGCAAGACTTAGGCAAAAAAGACCGGCAAGTCCACACGGCAATTCGGCCGCGGCGAACCGCGACCGATGTCGAAGCGGGTCTCAGTCGGCCGGCGCACCGGCTGCGGGAGGCGCCTGGGCCGGATCGGCCGATGGCTGCGCATCCCGACCGGGTGATACGGTATCCGCCGCGGGCGGTGTCGCGGTCTGCTCTGCAGGCGGTTCGGTGGATTGCCCCCACATCTCGGCAACACCCCATGCGATCAGGGCAAGCACCAGGCCCGCGATCAGCACCTTCAGGACCGGGAAGCCTTCCCGCCCCTGACGCGCCTCCGTGGCGCTCAAGGGTTGCTCCGCGGGCGTGCCGGCCGGGCCGGTCTGTCGGCGGGCGGGATCGGGATCGTTCGGATCGAAATGCGTGTTCATCGGGTGGCTCCTCTGCACGGCCGGTTCGGCCGGTGACGTGGCAGGGGAACGATTGGCGCGCCGCGAGGTTCCGCCGGGTCAATACCCGCTGGCGCGGTCCACGACATGCTGCAGGGGCAGCCCCGCCTCGAAACGGTCGATCTGGCGCTCGACGTGGCGGAAGAGGGCCGCTACGTCGCTCGCGGAGGCCGCGTGCGGCGTGACGATGACATTGTCCATGTCCCAGAACGCGCTCTCGGCCGGCAGGGGCTCGACCTCGAAGACATCCAGCGAGGCGCCGACGAGCGTCCCGTCGTTCAGGGCTTCCAGCAGGTCCGCCTCCACCTGGCTTCCGCCCCGCCCGGCATTGATGAAGACCGGGCCGCCGAGCGCGCCGTCGCGGCGAAGCCTGCGGAAAAGGTTCCCGTCGAAGATTGCGCGGGTATCCGGCGTCAGCGGGAGGAGGCCCACCAGGATATCGGTTCTCGAGAGGAACTGATCCAGACCGACCGAGTCGAAGGTTTCTATGCCCTCGATCTCCTTCCTGGTCCGCGACCATCCGAGGACGTTGAAGCCCATCACCTTCAGCTTTGCCGCGGCGTCCCGCCCGAGCGTACCCAAGCCCATGATGCCGACCGTGACGTCCTTCGCCTCCGGCTGCGGCAGTTCGCGCCACAGATGCTCCCGCTGCTGGCCCAGATAGGCCGGCACCTGCCGCAGGTGGCTGAGGCACTGGAGCACGACCCACTCGCTCATGCGGGTCGTCAAGCTTTCATCGACAAAACGGACGATAGGAAACGCCGGCAGGTCGCCAAGAGCGAGGATGTGATCCACGCCGGCGCCGCCGGAGAACAGAACCTCGAGATCCGTTGAGCGCAGGAACAGGTCGCGATCAGGCTTCCATATGACAGCGTAGCGGGCCGAGGAAATATCCCGGTCCTTGTCGGCGGCCAGCATCACCTCGCGTCCCTCGAATGCGCCGGCAAGAGCCCGCTCGACGTCCCGGCGCTGGAATTTCAGGTCTATGACGATCGAAGGCTTGGATGAGGTCATGGGGGTTTCCGTCGCGCTACTGGCTGATGGCAGTCGAATCGACTGCCGTGAGATCGAAGGCGGCGGCCATCAGCGCCCTTGTATAGTCCTGCTCCGGCGCGTGGAATATCCGTTCCGCCGGCCCTTCCTCGAC
>JAEZHO010000364.1 GCA_023416545.1 Pseudomonadota bacterium | reverse complement strand
CGCGAACCGGTCACCCGCTTGGGTCAAGACTCGGCACCGGTGATGGCCGAGGTACTGCCGGAATTGCAGGGACGATTTCCGACAGAACCAGGGCCGGGGCAGGCGGAACGCCTGAAACACCAACCCCATGATGCCACCGCCTGCCCTCTCCCCGTCTCACCGCCCGGATTTCTCCGGCGCGGGCAGAAGTGCTGCGCTCATCCGTCAGTAGGGCCGGTCCGCCTCCAGCTCGCCGCCGGCGGCCTCCCGCTCCAGGTAGTGCTGGTCGATCACCGGCAGAGGCTCGTCGTCGATCGCCGCCTCGAAGGCGCGCAGGCGCTTGTAGATCGACATCAGCTCGACGATCGTCGTCCACGAATTGATCAGGTACTGGAAGGAACTGCGCACCTGCTCGAAGACGTTGAGGACCTGGTTCATCAGCCCGAGCGTCACCTTTCCGGCGACGATCGACGGGATCAGAACCAGCGTGCCGTAGATATTGTCCGCCTGCAGGTAGAAGATGCGCGCGATGTTGAAATAGAGGTAGTGGAAATAGAGCCGGAAATAGTTCTTCCGCACGTTGTCGAACAGTTCCGCGACCGTGATCGGTTCTGCCCGGTCCTCATGGTCCTCGCCGTAGACCAGTTCCTTTCGATAGGCCGCCTCCACCCGCTGGTTGCGGAACTCGAGCCCCGGCAGCTTGATCCCGACGAGCGCCAGGAAACCGGTGCCGAACAGCGACCAGACGACCGCCGCCCACACCAGCGCATGCGGGATCTCGCCGATGATCGGCAGTTCCGTGATCGTCTGGGAGAAGGTAAAGAGCACCGGCAGGAAGGCGATCAGGGTCATGATGGCCCGCACGAAGCCGACGCCGAGCCCCTCGACCGTCGAGGAAAACCGCATCGTGTCTTCCTGGACACGCTGCGAGGCGCCCTCGATGTGGCGCAGCTTCGGCCAGTGGGACATGTAGTACTCGTTCATCGCCGTGCGCCACCGGAAGATATAGTGGCTGACGAAGAAGAGGTTCAGGACCCCGACCGTGATCGACACGAAGGCGATGCCGGCAAATCCGAGCATCCCGAGATAGAGTTGATCCGCCGTGACCGGCGCCGTCCGGGCGAGCGCCTGCTGGATGAGATCGTAGTAAGGGCCGTACCACGCATTGATGGCGACGCTCACCTGTACCGAGAAATAGGTGGCGAAGATGATGATGGCGCTGCCGAGCACCGACCACATCTGCCAGCGATGGGGGCTGAACACGAACCAGAAGGCAACGAACAGCGCGGATGCCGCCGCATAATAGAGATAGAACCACAGGAAGGGCGCCGACCAGAAGACCGAGACGCCGACCGTCGGCTGCTCGTCGGGACCCAGCGGCGGCAGCCCTATGATGGCGCCGAACTCCCGCGCGCCTCCATACCAGAGGAGTATGCATATCCCTGCCCATATCAGCGCGGAAGGAAAGAAGAGCTTCGGTTGCGGAAAGAATGACTTGAACACGGGGGCAGGCTCGCTTGGCTGGATTTCGCCCGTCTGGGGCTGCTGGGTTGGCGCAAACTAGGGCAGAAGTTTGTAACCAGCAATGCCGCCGGTCATCCCTTACCCAATTGTAATCAACGCCCGATCCGCTCCGTTGATCCCGCCCGGTTAGCGCGCCGTCCGGCCCGCCCTGAGGAGCGGCACGACGAGGACGGCGGAGAGCGTGAGCACGCCCGCCGCAAGCACCGTCGGAAGCGTGAACGATCCGCTCGTCTCGGCAATCCAGCCGGCCACGAGCGGACCGATGATCTGCCCCGTGCCGAAGGCCGCGGTCATCAGCGCCAGCGCCCTTCGCGGGCTCTCGGGCGCCAGCCGGCGTCCGATCTGCAGCCCGTAGGCCGTCACCGCCATGAAGCTCAGCCCGAGGAAGAGGCCGCCCACCAGCGCGCCGGCGGCCGGCGGCAGGAGAACCGAGACGAGCACGCCGAACGCCTGGATGGCGACGCAGGCGACATAGGCGGCAACGATGTCGAAGCGCCGCACGACGCCCCGCCAGACCACGAGCGACAGGGCGGCGGCAATGCCCGTCGTCAACCATGCCGCAAACTCCACCGCCGCGCCGGCGCCGGCCGCGCGCGCCATCGTCACCAGGAAGGTCGCGGTGATCACGTAGCCGAAGCCGAACAGGCCGTAGGAAAGCGTCACCAGCACCAGCGGCCGGTGCCAGGCGAGTTCCGGCTCTCCCGCCGTCGCCTGCCCGCCGGTCGGGCGCGGCAGGAAGCGGAGCGCGATGACGACGAGGATCGCGGCACCTGCCGAACTGCCGATCCACTCGGCGCGCCAGCCGGCCGCTCCCCCGGCGGCACCGCCTGCGACGAGGTCGAAGGCGAAGACCAGCGCCGAGGAGACCGCGATACCGAAGCCCACTCCCCCGAAATGCAGTATCTGCACCGCTTCGCCGCGGGCGGAATGGGCAAGCACGATCGACGAGGTGAAGACCATGGCAAGCGCGCTCGCCAGTCCGGCGAGGAAGCGGACGAGCGAAAAGGCGGCGACCCCGTCGACCGCCGCCATCGCCGCGAGCAGGACCACCGTGGAGCAGAGGCCGAGGATCGCGACCGCCCTCTCCCGCCCGGCGGCCCAGCCGAAGGCGGCGACGATAGCACCGACGAGGTAGCCGGCGAAGTTGGCGCCGGCGATCAGCCCGGCATCGGCGGCGGAAAGCGAGGCGCCCTCCATCATTCCCGGCAGGATCGGCGTATAGACGAAGCGCCCGAAGCCCATCGACGCCGCCATGGCCGCACCTCCGGCAAGACCGATCAGGAAGGGCGAGCTCTGGGCCGACGGCGGGGACGGGGGCGAAGGAAGCACGGGACGGCGGGACGCGGGAGGCATGCTCCGCTTATCGCACCCGTCCGGCGGCGCGACAAACCACAAATGCTCATCGGTTGCATCGGCCCGGCCGATGGATCGCCCATCTTGCCGGGCGGCTCACGCGACGGAGCGGTCATCGTCCTTCTGCCCGCCCGCCGGATGCAGGGCCTCCCACCAGTCTCCGATGGCGTCGATCAGCGGCACCAGCCGCAGGCCGGCGGGCGTCAGGTCGTATTCCACCCGCAGCGGATAGCCTTCGTGGCTGGTCCGCCGCACGATGCCTGCCTTCTCCAGTTTTCGCAGCTCAAGGGTCAGGATGCGGTGGGAGACGGTCGGGTTGTCGCGCCGCAGGTCGCTGAACCGTTTCGTGCCGTCCTTCAGGTAGTAGATCAGGAGGGTCGGCCACCGGCCACCAAGGACCTGCATGACCTCCTCGATCGGGCAGCGGGAGACAAGGTCCTTCACGAAACGTTCTCCGTGGTTACAGGAATGTGCGTAATTTACATATGCCGCAATCGGGGTAGCTTCCAGATCGCTGCGCAGCGTGATCACGAGAAATCACGGAGAACAAGACACGATGGAACCGATCCTCCTCTATGGCTTCCCGGCGGGAAGCTCGATGGGCCTCGTCGCCGCGCTCGAATGGCTGGGCAGCCCCTACCGGCTCTGCCGCGTGGACATGCTCGGCGAGATGCGAGATCCCTCCTATGCCCGCATCAATGCGCGCCACGAGACGCCCGTGCTCGTCACCGATGCCGGCCGCCCTCTCACCGAGACGATGGCGATTGCCGCCTGGCTTGAGGCACGCGACACGAAGCGGCGCATCAGCTTCGACCCACAATCTTCGCAGGCAGACCGCATGCACCAACTGATGGCCTATGTGAATACCGGCTTCACCGGCGCCTTTTCCCCGCTCTGGACCGCGATCGAAATGGCCGATCCCGATCCCGCCTACCGGGCAGCGCTCGAAGGCTTCGGCCGCGAGGCGGTCATCGAGCGGCACGACAGGCTGGAGGCGATGATCGGCGAGACACCCTTCCTGGCCGGGAGCCATCCGACGCTCGCGGACGCCGTTCTGGTCGGGGTCGCACGGTGGCTGGATATCCACCGGGTTGCCGATCGCGAGCGCTGGCCGAGGCTTTCCGCGCTCCGGCAACGTTTGGAAGAGGATCCGGCCGTCGTCTACGCGATGGCCCTCGAGGAGGGTCGCGAAGCCACCGGCACCGGCGCCTGCCATGGTCATCTTCCGCTCGCCGAGGTGATCGACCACTTCGGTCGCTGACAAGCGATCGCGGATCGCAAAACGCGATTCGCGGACGTCCATCTGCCCGTCTCCGTCCTTGTCCACAGGACGGCGGCACCGTTCGAGAGCCCGGCCTGTCCCGTTCCGCCACAGGCCCGTGCCGGAACGCGACATCGGCGCCGGCCTCTTCAGGCATTCTTCACCGCGCGCATCCGTCGCGTCGCCCGTGGCTGACCCTTGGCCGCGTTTGTGGCTTACAGTCGGGCAATCGAGTCGGAGGCGACATGACGTCGCCGGCAAGGGCCTGGCATGATGCCCGGCCGGAGCCAACGGCTCGAAGTGGTGCGGTCACGCATTGGGGTCGTGCGGGTTCAATGATTGAGCCTGCCCGGCCGGCGCCCGCACCACGCCTGCGGGTCGAAAGCCCGCGCGGTCGGCGCGCCCCGGAGGTTCCGGGGCTCAGCCGGCGAGCGTCAGGATGATCGGCCCGTTGCGGGTCGCCACCACCGTATGCTCGTACTGGACCGTCAGCGCCCGCGGCTCGCTGTAGAGCGTCCACGGATCGCCGTTGTCGCCGTCTTCCGCCCAGTCCGCGCCGAGCGACAGGAACGGCTCGATGGTGAAGACCAGCCCTTCCTCGATCACCCGCGTCTCGGTCGGGTCCGGCCAGGTCGGCACTTCCTTGGGCTCGTCGTGCAACGTCAGCCCGATGCCGTGGCTGGAAAGGTTCTGGATCAGCGTATAGCGGTTCTTCTTCGCGAACGCCCCGATGGCATTGCCGATGCCGGCGAGCGGCCG
>JAEZHO010000293.1 GCA_023416545.1 Pseudomonadota bacterium | reverse complement strand
CCGAAGATTTCCGGCTGCAGGATGTAGCGGCCGTTGATGTAGAAGTTGGAAGGGGCGGTCCCCTTGGCCGGCTTCTCGACCATCTCGGTGATCTTGAAGCCCTCGCCGACCTGTTCGCCAACGCCGACGATGCCGTACTTGTGGGCCATGTCCGGGTCGCATTCCTCGACCGCCAGCACGTTGCCGCCTGTCTCTTCGTAAAGCTCGACCATGCCCTTCAGGCAGCTCTTCTCCGACGACATGATCATGTCGGGAAGCAGCACGGCGAAAGGTTCGTTGCCGACGATGTCACGGGCGCACCAGACGGCGTGGCCGAGGCCGAGCGGAACCTGCTGGCGCGTGAAGCTCGCCGTGCCGGCTGTCGGCAGAAGGTCGGCGAGCAGGCTGAGTTCGGCATTCTTGTTGCGCTCGCGCAGCATCTGTTCCAGTTCGAACTGGATGTCGAAATAGTCCTCGATGACGCCCTTGCCGCGCCCGGTCACGAACACGAAGTGCTCGATCCCCGCTTCCGCGGCCTCGTCGACGACGTACTGGATCACCGGCTTGTCAACGACCGTCAGCATTTCCTTCGGCACGGCCTTCGTCGCCGGCAGGAACCGCGTTCCAAGCCCGGCTACCGGAAACACTGCCTTGCGTATCTTCTTCTGTGCCACGCACACCTCCTGAAGTACTCCGTCGGGGAGCCAACTCACAATCGCGTCATCTAGTCAAGAATTGCTACGAAACCGTGACCGATGACGGGACCGGCTTCCTATGGTAAAGGGTTTGTTGACTCTGTTCTGTTATTCATTCGTTAAGTCGAACATCACGTTCGGCCGAGGATGAACCTGAAGAACGACGGACACGATTAGCCGATGACCATGTTTCGCACCTATCGCCTTCGCGGTTTGATTTTCGCCCTGGCCGCAGGGGCTGCCCTGGCGACCACCCCGTTACATGCCAGAGCCGATACGGGTTTCAAGTCCTGGATCGCCGATTTCTATCCCACGGCCGCCAAGGCCGGGATCAGCCGTTCGACATACGAAAAGGCCTTCGCCGGGATCTCCAGCCCCGACCGGGCGGTGCTCGAAAAGGCCGCCTACCAGCCCGAATTCAAGTCGCAGATCTGGGATTACCTGGATTCCCGGGTCAACCCGTATACCATCAAGATCGGCCGCGAGATGCTGGCCCGCCATGGCCGCACGCTGGCGGCGCTCGAGAACCATTTCGGCGTCGACAGGCACATCCTTCTCGCCATCTGGTCGATGGAATCCAACTACGGCGCGGTCCTCGAAAAGACCGATCGCCTGCACCACGTGCCGCAGGCTCTGGCCACGCTCGCCTGGGGCGATCCCAAGCGCGCCAAGTTCGCCCGCACCCAGCTGATCGCGGCCCTCAAGATCCTGCAGTCCGGCGAAATTTCCGCTCGCCACCTGACCGGTTCCTGGGCCGGCGCCATGGGCCATACCCAGTTCATTCCCTCCAGCTACCTCCTCTACAAGGTCGATGCCGACGGGAACGGAAGCGCCGACATCTGGAACTCGATACCCGATGCGCTCGCCACCGCCGCCAACCTCCTGAAGAAGAACGGTTGGCAGACCGGCAAGACCTGGGGCTACGAGGCGGTTCTGCCGCCGGGTGCCGCGAAATACGACGGCCAGACGAAGACCCTGTCGCAATGGGCAGCCCTCGGCTTTACCCGCCCGAACGGCAAGGGTTTCCCGCGCGGCTCCGACCGGGCCGAGCTGAAGCTTCTCGCCGGCGGCAAGGGCCCCGCCTTCCTGATGACCCGCAACTTCTTCGTCATCAAGCGCTACAACGCGGCCGACAGCTACGCGCTCGGCGTCGGCCTTCTTGCCGACCAGATCGCCGGCTACGGTGGCATGCAGCAGCGTTGGCCACGGCCGGATGGCACGCTCGATATCGTCGAGAAATTCGAGCTACAAACGAAACTCAAGCAGCTCGGCTACTACGAAGGCGAGATCGACGGCAATTTCGGCTCCGGGTCGAAGGCGGCCATCACTGCCCTGCAGGAGCGGCTCGGCATGCAGGCGGACGGCAACCCGTCGCAATCGCTGCTGAACGCACTGCGTTGACAAGCGGCGCATTCCGTCCCACATCGCCTGCCTGAGCAGGCGGGCGGAAGCGTCCGACAGGACATGAGGTCTCGAGTGATGGGCGGCACAGGCATTTTCGGCCGTTTCCTGGCGATCGCGCTCGTACTCGCGCTTGCCGTTCCGGTGGCTCCGGCCCCGGCGGAAGCGCAGGAGCGCGTCCAGCGGCGCAACCTGTTCCAGATGCTATTCGGCGGCGGACGGCGCTACATCGACCCGGAACCCTCCATCATCGATGTGGAACCGCGCCGCGAGCGGCAGCTGAGACAGCAGCAGCGTCCGCGCGGCCGCGCACCCGCCGCGCGCGCCTCCACACCCCGTCCCGCAGCCCCCGCGGCCCCGCCCAAGCCCGAGCCGATCGCCAAGCTCGTAAATGCGCGCCAGGTCCTGGTCGTCGGCGACTTCCTTGCGGGCGGACTGGGCGACGAACTCGCCACCGCCTTCGAGCAGTCTCCGGGCGTTGCGGTCGCGGAGCGGAGCAATGGCTCGTCAGGTCTCGTTCGGCAGGACTACTACAACTGGCCCGCGGAACTCCCCGCCCTGATCGACGAGGTCAAGCCCGCGCTTGTCGTCGTCATGATGGGCGCGAACGACCGCCAGCAGATGAAGGCGGGCGACACCCGCTTCGAATTCCCGAGTGACGGCTGGTTCACCGAATACGAGCGGCGGATCCGCGAAGTCGCGACCATCGCCACCAGCCGCAAGGTTCCGCTCCTCTGGGTCGGGCTGCCCTCCTTCCAGTCCCCGTCGCTGATGCGCGACGCGGTGAAGTTGAACGGCCTCTACCGCGCGGAAGTGGAAAAGCTCGGCGGTGAATTCGTTGATATCTGGGAGGGTTTCGTCGACGAGGAAGGCCGCTTCATCGTCACGGGCTCCGACATGAACGGCCAGCAGGCCCGCCTGCGCGGCTCCGACGGCATCAACTTCACCAAGGCCGGCAAGCGCAAGCTCGCCTTCTATGTCGAGAAATACGCGCGCCGCCACCTCGGCGAAATGGCAAGTCCGGAACTGGTCACGCTCGATGGCAGCAACCTGCCCGAGCTGCAGGTCCTGCCGCCTTCGGCGACCACGGCGATCCCCGTCCAGCCCATCAGCCTGATGGACCCCGAACTCGACGGCGGGTCGGAACTCCTGGGCGCGGCCCCGCCGCCGCCGCAGTTGGTCGAGACGCCGCGGGACATGCTGGTCAAGCGCGGTGAACTGCCGCCGGCCCCGAAGGGCCGCATCGACGACTACCAGCGGAACGCGACGCAATAGCCTCCCCAGGGCCGAGGCCCCGGGCGGGTATTTTCCGGTCTTACCTCGGCAGCACCGAGCTTCCCATCAGGGCCTCGTCGATCGCCCGGGCCGCCTGGCGGCCTTCGCGAATCGCCCAGACCACCAGCGACTGGCCGCGACGCACGTCGCCGGCAACCCACAGCTTGTCGACCGAGGTCTTGTAGTCGCGGTCGTTGGCGACGACGTTGGTGGAGCCGCGGCGGTCGAGATTGAGTTCGAGCTTGCCGTCGAGTTCGCCGAGAACGCCGTCCTTCAGCGGACCGGAGAAGCCGATGGCGATGAAGGCGAGATCGGCCTTGATGATGAAGTCCGTGCCGGCGATCGGCTTGCGGCGCTCGTCCACCTCGCAGCAGCGCACGCCGGTCAGATGACCGTCCTCGCCGACGAATTCGAGGGTCGCGACCTGGAACTCGCGCACGGCGCCTTCGGCCTGCGAGGACGAGGTCCGCATCTTGGTTGCCCAGAACGGCCAGACGGCGAGCTTGTCTTCCTTCTCCGGCGGCTGCGGGCGGATGTCGAGCTGGGTGACCTTGACCGCGCCCTGGCGGAAGGCCGTGCCGACGCAGTCCGATGCCGTATCGCCGCCGCCGACGACGACGACATGCTTGGCGCCCGCCAGGATGGGATCTGCCGGCCAGCCGACGCTGTCGATGTTCTCGCGGCCGACGCGGCGGTTCTGCTGCACCAGATAGGGCATGGCGTCATAGACGCCCTGCAGGTCGGTGCCGGGAATGCCGGCCGGGCGCGGGGTTTCCGACCCCCCGCAGTAGAGTACCGCGTCATGCTCGGCCATCAGCTGTTCGACGGGCATGTCGACGCCGACATTGACGCCGCAGTGGAAGGTGACGCCTTCGCCCTTCATCTGCTCGACACGGCGGTCGATGAAGTTCTTCTCCAGCTTGAAGTCCGGAATGCCGTAGCGCAGCAGGCCGCCGGGCTTCGTCTCGCGCTCGAAGACATGCACGTCGTGGCCGGCGCGGCCGAGCTGCTGGGCCGCGGCCATTCCGGCGGGACCCGAACCGATGATCGCAACCTTCCGGCCCGTCTTTTCGGTCGCCGGCTGCGGGCCGATATAGCCGAGCTCATAGGCCTTGTCGGCCAGCGCCTGCTCGATCGTCTTGATGGCGACCGGCGCGTCCTCGAGGTTCAGCGTGCAGGCTTCCTCGCAGGGAGCCGGGCAGACGCGGCCGGTGAATTCCGGGAAGTTGTTGGTGGAATGAAGGTTGCGGATCGCCTCCTCCCACTTGTTGTTGTAGACGAGGTCGTTCCAGTCCGGGATCTGGTTGTGCACCGGACAGCCGGTCGGGCCGTGGCAATAGGGAATGCCGCAATCCATGCAGCGCGCCGCCTGCTTGGTCACTTCCGCATCCGACATCGGGATGGTGAACTCCCGGAAATGGCGGATACGGTCCGATGCCGGCTGGTACTTCATGACCTGCCGGTCGATCTCCATGAAACCCGTCACCTTGCCCATTTTCGTCCCTCTTCAATTTGGGGCGCCTGTCGGCCCCCGGTACCGGTCGGCCGGTCCAACGACCGCCCCCGGCACGAAATGCTCTACTGCGATAGCGCCGCCCGCTACGAACACGCCGCCGAAGGGCGGCTGCAATTCCTTCAGGCGAGCAGCCGATGAATGAGGCGCCGGCGGTTCACTCCGCCGCGACGCCCATGCGCATGCGTTCCATCTCTTCCAGCGCCCGGCGATATTCGACAGGCATGACCTTGCGGAACTTCGGCCGGAATTCGCTCCAGCGGTCGAGGATCTCCTTGGCCCGCTCCGAACCCGTGTAGTGCAGGTGGTTGGAGATCATCTGGTAGAGGCGTTCCTCGTCGTGGCGCGTCATGTCCTCGGAAACGTCGACGCGTCCCTTGTGCATGAGGTCGCCCCCGTGATGGTGCAGCTTCTCCAGCATGTCGTCCTCTTCCGGAACCGGCTCCAGCTCGACCATGGCCATGTTGCAGCGCTTGGCGAAATCGCCGCTCTCGTCGAGAACGTAGGCGACGCCGCCCGACATGCCGGCCGCGAAGTTGCGGCCCGTCTCGCCGAGCACCACGACGATGCCGCCGGTCATGTATTCGCAGCCGTGGTCGCCCACGCCCTCGACGACGGCGATCGCGCCCGAGTTGCGGACGGCGAAGCGTTCGCCCGCCACGCCGCGGAAGTAGCACTCGCCGGTGATCGCGCCGTAGAGCACGGTATTGCCGACGATGATCGCCTGCTCCGCCCTGAGCTGCGAGGTCTCCGGCGGGCGGACGATGATGCGGCCGCCCGACAGGCCCTTGCCGACATAGTCGTTGCCGTCGCCCACCAGGTCGAAGGTGATGCCGCGGGCGAGGAATGCGCCGAAGGACTGGCCGGCCGTTCCGCGCAGCGTCACGTGGATGGTGTCGTCCTTCAGCCCCTTGTGGCCCCACCGCTGGGCAAGCGCACCGGACAGCATGGCGCCGGCCGAACGGTCGACGTTCTTGATCGGCACCTCGAAGACCACCGGCTCCTTGCTTTCGAGCGCCGGCATCGACTTCTCGATCAGCTTGCGGTCGAGGACGTCGTCGATCGGATGTTGCTGCCGCTCCGTCCAGTAGGTCGCTTCCTTCGGCGCCTCCACCTTGTGGAAGATCCTGGTGAAGTCGAGCCCCTCGGACTTCCAGTGCGCGATCATCTCGTCCTTCGACAGGAGCTCGGACATGCCGATGATCTCGTCGAGCCTGGTGAAGCCGAGCGAGGCGAGGATTTCACGCACCTCTTCGGCGACGAAGAAGAAGTAGTTGATCACATGCTCGGGCGTGCCCTTGAAGCGCTTGCGCAGCACCGGGTCCTGGGTGGCAACGCCCACCGGACAGGTGTTGAGGTGGCACTTGCGCATCATGATGCAGCCGGCGGCGATCAGCGGTGCGGTGGCAAAGCCGAACTCGTCGGCGCCGAGCAGCGCGCCGATGATGACGTCGCGGCCGGTCTTCAGCCCGCCGTCGACCTGCAGCGCGACCCGCGAGCGCAGTCCGTTCAGCACCAGCGTCTGCTGGGTTTCGGCAAGCCCGATCTCCCAGGGGCTGCCCGCATGCTTCAGCGAGGTCAGCGGCGAGGCGCCCGTTCCGCCGTCGAAGCCGGCAACGGTGATATGGTCGGCGCGCGCCTTGGCGACGCCGGCCGCAACCGTCCCGACGCCCACTTCCGACACCAGCTTGACCGAGACGTCGGCCGCCGGGTTGACGTTCTTCAGGTCGTAGATCAGCTGCGCGAGGTCTTCGATCGAGTAGATGTCGTGGTGAGGCGGCGGCGAGATCAGGCCGACGCCCGGCGTCGAATGGCGGGTCTTGGCGACGGTCGCGTCGACCTTGTGGCCGGGCAGCTGGCCGCCCTCGCCGGGCTTTGCGCCCTGCGCCACCTTGATCTGCAGCATGTCGGCATTGACCAGGTATTCCGTGGTGACGCCGAACCGGCCGGACGCGATCTGCTTGATCGCCGAGCGTTCGGGGTTCTGCGAACCGTCGGCAAGCGGCATGTACCGGTCGCTCTCCTCTCCGCCCTCGCCGGTGTTCGACTTGCCGCCGATCCGGTTCATGGCGATCGCCAGCGTCGTATGCGCCTCGCGGCTGATCGAGCCGAAGGACATGGCGCCGGTGGAAAAGCGCTTGACGATGTCGACGGCGGCCTCGACCTCCTCGACCGGAACCGGCTTGCGGCCGATGTCTTCGGCCGACTTGAGCCTGAACAGGCCGCGGATGGTGTTCAGCCGCGCCGAGGTGTCGTTCACCATCTGGGCGAACTCGCGGTAGCGCTCCTGGCTGTTGCCGCGCACCGCATGCTGAAGCGACGCGACCGCATCCGGGGTCCAGGCGTGGCTTTCGCCGCGCATCCGGTAGGCGTATTCGCCACCGATATCGAGCGTGCGGGCAAGCACCGGGTCCTTGCCGAAGGCCGCCTGGTGGCGCGCCACGGTTTCCTCGGCGATCTCCTTCAGGCCGACGCCCTCGATGGTCGTCGCAGTGCCGAAGAAATACTGGTTGACCAGTTCCGACGACAGGCCGATCGCGTCGAAGATCTGCGCGCCGCAATAGGACTGGTAGGTCGAGATGCCCATCTTGGACATGACCTTGAGGATGCCCTTGCCGACCGCCTTGATATAGCGGTTGACGATTTCCTGGGCGTCGACTTCCTTCGGGAACTCGCCGCGGGCATGCATGTCGGTCAGCGTGTCGAAGGCGAGATAGGGGTTGATCGCCTCGGCGCCGAAGCCGGCGAGACAGCAGAAGTGGTGGATTTCGCGCGGTTCGCCCGATTCCACCACGAGGCCGACGGAGGTGCGCAGCCCCTTGCGGATCAGGTGGTGGTGGACGGCCGCGGTCGCCAGCAGCGCCGGGATCGCGATCCGGTCCGGGCCGATCTGGCGGTCGGAGAGCACGATGATGTTGTAGCCGCCGCGAACGGCCGCTTCCGCCCGCTCGCACAGGCGGTCGAGCATTTCCGGCATGCCTTCGGCGCCACGCTCGATGTCATAGGTGAAATCGAGCGTCTTGGTATCGAAGTGATCCTCCATGTGGCCGATGGACCGGATTTTCTCCAGGTCGCCGTTGGTCAGGATCGGCTGGCGCACTTCCATGCGCTTGGCCTTCGCCATGCCCTCGTGGTCGAGGATATTGGGGCGCGGACCGATGAAGGAGACGAGGCTCATCACCAGCTCTTCGCGGATCGGGTCGATCGGCGGGTTCGTCACCTGCGCGAAGTTCTGCTTGAAATAGGTGTAGAGCAGCTTCGACTTGGCCGACATCGCCGAGATCGGCGTATCCGTTCCCATCGAGCCCACGGCTTCCTGGCCGGTCGTCGCCATCGGCGACATCAGGATCTTGGTGTCCTCGCTCGTGTAGCCGAAGGCCTGCTGGCGGTCGAGCAGCGACACGTCGCGTCGAAGCGCCCGCGGCTCGACGGGGCGAAGGTCTTCCAGGATGAGCTGCGTGCGGTCCAGCCACTTGCGGTAGGGATGCTTGGTGGCAAGCTCGCTCTTCACCTCCTCGTCGGAGATGATGCAGCCCTTTTCCATGTCGATCAGCAGCATCTTGCCCGGCTGCAGGCGCCACTTCTTGATGATCGTCTCTTCCGGGACCGGCAGCACGCCCGCTTCCGAGGCCATGATGACCCGGTCGTCGGAGGTGACGACGTAGCGTGCCGGACGCAGGCCGTTGCGGTCGAGCGTCGCGCCGATCTGCTTGCCGTCGGTGAACGCGACCGCGGCCGGCCCGTCCCACGGCTCCATCAGGGCGGCGTGATATTCGTAGAACGCCTTCCGCTCGGGGCTCATCGACTGGTTTCCGGCCCAGGCCTCCGGGATCAGCATCATCACCGCATGGGCCAGCGAATAGCCGCCGCGGGCGAGGAATTCGAGCGCGTTGTCGAAGCAGGCGGTATCCGACTGGCCTTCGTAGGAGATCGGCCAGAGCTTGGAGATGTCGTCGCCGAAGAACGGCGAGGAAACGGACGCCTGGCGCGCCGCCATCCAGTTGACGTTGCCGCGCAGCGTGTTGATTTCACCGTTGTGGGCGACCATCCGGTAGGGATGCGCGAGCTTCCACGAGGGGAAGGTATTGGTTGAGAACCGCTGGTGGACGAGCGCCACGGCGGATTCGAAACGGGGGTCGGACAGGTCCTTGTAATAGGCGCCCACTTGGTAGGCGAGGAACATGCCCTTGTAGACGATCGTCGAGGACGACAGCGAGACGGGATAGAAGCCGGTCTCCTCGCCGCCGAACTGGTCGTAGATGCGGTTCGAGATGACCTTGCGGACGAGGAAGAGCTTGCGCTCGAACTCGTGGTTGGTGGCGGCATCGCGGCCGGCGCCGATGAAGACCTGCAGATGGTAGGGCTCGGTCGCGGCGATTTCCGGCGCCTTGGACAGCGAGGAATTGTCGACCGGCACCTCGCGGAAGCCCAGGAACTGCTGCCCCTCCTCGGCGACGACATCGACGATCACCTTCTTGAAGTGCTCGATCTGCTCGCCATCGCGCGGCAGGAAGAAATGGCCGACCGCGTACTCGCCGGCCTTCGGCAGGGTGATCCCCTGCCTGGCCATCTCCTCGCGGAAGAAGCGGTCCGGGATCTGCACGAGAATGCCCGCGCCGTCGCCCATCAGCGGATCGGCGCCGACGGCGCCGCGATGCGTCAGGTTCTCGAGGATGAACAGCCCGTCCTTGACGATCTGGTGCGACTTCTGCCCCTTCATATGGGCGATGAAGCCGACGCCGCAGGCATCGTGCTCGTTGCGCGGGTCGTAGAGGCCCTGGGCGGCTGGCAGGCCGGAGGCGGCAAATGACGTTCGCTTTTCGCGCCCTCTCGCAGCTTCGGAAGCAGCGCGCCGCGTTTCGACAATCTTCGTCATCGTCATCCTCCTTCGGTCCAGCGGACTAGGTGGTTATTCTTTGCTGAAATTCTCTTGGTGATCGCCTCCGGGCCTTCCGCGGAAGGTGGGAGAAAATCCGGGAATTAGGTCAATCATTCTGACCTAATTCGATGCGTGGTATGACATACTTGCCGGAAGCCCTCAAGACCCGGCCCTTCACAAATCGCGACCCCGGCGACCGAAGCTTTCGCCGCCGCATCCCTTCTTGAAACTTAGTTGTCCATTGTTGCCAGAAATTGTCGCTTGCTTGCCGATTGCGCTTTTCCGGATGCCGTCGATTGATTAGAGCCCCGAACAGGATAATTTCGCCTCCCAACGAAAGGACCACCCATGTTCTTTGCCTCCGACAACTGGGCCGGTGCCCATCCGGCGATCAACGAGCGCCTGTCTCGCGAATCCACCCGCTTTGCCGCCGCCTACGGCACGAGCGAACTCGACCGCGCGATCGAGGAACGCTTCAACGAGATCTTCGAGCGCGAGGTCTCCGTCTTCTTCGTGGCGACCGGCACCGCGGCCAATTCCCTGTCGCTCGCCAGCATCGCCCGCCCCGGCGGCGTCGTCTTCTGCCATTCCGAAGCGCATGTGATCGAGGACGAATGCGGCGCGCCCGATTTCTTCAGCGGAATGCGCATGGTCCCGGTCGAGGGCCCCCTCGGCAGGATGGACCTGGCGAATCTCGAGGCACGGATCGCCCGCTACCCCCAGGACGCCGTCCACCACGGCCGCGCCGCGGCGATCACCATGACCCAGGCGACCGAAGTCGGCACCGTCTATACGCTGGACGAGATCGAGGCGATCTCGCGGACGGCGAAGGCACACGGCCTGCCGCTCCACATGGACGGCGCCCGCTTCGCCAATGCCCTCACCGCGCTTGGCACGACCCCTGCCGAGATGACCTGGAAGCGCGGCGTCGACGTCCTTTCCTTCGGCGGCACCAAGAACGGCTGCTGGTGCGCCGAGGCGATCGTCTTCTTCAACCCGGACATGGCGAGGGAACTGCCCTTCATCCGCAAGCGGACGGCGCAGCTCTTTTCCAAGTCGCGCTTCATCGCCGCGCAGTTCGAGGCCTATCTGAAGGACGGCCTGTGGCTGGAACTGGCCGCCCACGCCAACGCCATGGCCGACCGGCTGCGCGAGGGCCTGCGCAGCTCCAACAGCGCGCGCCTTGCCTGGCCCACCCGCTCGAACGAGGTCTTCGCGCTCGTTTCGAAGGCGGCCGCCGGCGCAGCCGAGGCCAAGGGCGCGACCTTCTATGACTGGCTGGAGCCGCGCGACATGGCCGAACCCGTCGGCAAGGACGAGATGCTGATCCGCCTCGTCACCAGCTTCGCCACCACTCCCGAAGACGTCGACGCCTTCCTGGCGGCGATCGCCTGAGCCCAAACGAAAAACGGCCCCTCCGCAAGGAGGAGCCGTTCGAGCCTTCCGAAAAGGCCAAGGGGTCTTAGTTGAC
>JAEZHO010000274.1 GCA_023416545.1 Pseudomonadota bacterium | reverse complement strand
GCTCCTCGCCATGAGTGCATGGGGAAGGAAATGGAGGGCGGTCGCAGAGGACCCGCGTGCTGCCGAACTCTGCGGCGTCGATTCCCGGACCGTCTTCCTGATGGCCTATGCCGCGGCGGCATTCGTCACCTCGGTCTGCGGCATCCTGGCCACGTCCTATTACGGCACGATGGATTTCGGCGCGGGCCTCGTCTTCGGCCTCAAGGTGGTGCTGATCACCGCGGCCGGCGGGCTTGCCCAGCCGCTGCGCGCCGCCGCCGGCGCCGGCGCGATCGGCTTTGCCGAAACCCTGTGGGCGGGTTACGGCCCGATCGTCTGGAGGGATCTCGTCATCGTCGGCGGGCTGGTCGCGGTGCTGGTCATGAGCCGGCGCGAGCGGGTCGTCCCGTAGCCGCTATCGCCATTTTTCCCGCGCACGGTCGTCGGCATCCTTGGCGGATACCCAGTCGCCTGCCGTGCCGTCGGCCCCGTGCTCCTTCTTCCAGAAGGGAGCGGAGGTCTTGAGATAGTCCATCATGAAGCTTGCGCCGTCGAAGGCCGCCTGCCGGTGCGGGGCGGCGGCGATCACCAGCACGATGTTTTCGCCCGGCGCGATCCTGCCGAAACGGTGGATCGCGACAAGGCCGAGGAGCGAGAAGCGCTCGATGGCAAGTTCGGCGATGCGGCGCATCTCGGCCTCCGCCATCCCCGGATAGTGCTCCAGTTCCAGCGCGGAAAGCGCGCCCCGCTCGTCGCGGCAAAGCCCGCTGAAGGTCACGACGGCGCCGATGTCGGTCCGCCCTCCGGTCAGCGCGTCGATCTCCTCCTGAAGGTCGAAGTCCTGCGCCTGGACCCGGATGCGGGGCGCCACGGACATGGCTTCAGCCGCCCGTCATCGGCGGGAAGATGCCGATCTCGCGGGCATCGCCGATCTTCTCGTTGTGCTCGACATGCTCCTGGTCGAGCGCGACGCGGATGACCTCCGGATATTGCAGGGCCGCCTCGTACTCTTCGCCGAGCGTCTTCAGGTGCACGAGAAGGTCGCGTACCGTCTTGACGTCGCCGGGAAGGTCGATCTCTTCCTCCGGCTTTCCGATCCGTTCGCGCACCCAGGCGAAATAGACGAGCTTTGTCACGGTCAGTCCACCATGTGCTTCAGGCCGGCCTTGAAGTAGTCGTAGCCGGTATACATCGTCAGCAGCGCGGCGATCCAGAGCAGACCGATACCCATCTCGGTCGTGTAGGGCAGGACCTTGTCTCCGGCGGGACCTGCGAGCAGGAAGGCGATCGCCACCATCTGGATGGCCGTCTTCCATTTCGCGATCCGGGTCACCGGCACGGCCACCTTCAGCGCCGCCAGGTATTCGCGCAGGCCGGAGACCAGGATCTCGCGGCAGAGGATCACGATCGCCGCCCAGATCGACCAGCCGGCAATGGTTCCGTCGGCGGCCATCAGGAGCAGCACCGATGCGACCAGCAGTTTGTCGGCGATCGGATCGAGCATGCGGCCGATATTGGAGGTCTGGTTCCAGATCCGCGCCAGGTAGCCGTCGAGATAGTCGGTGATCGACGCGAGCACGAAGAGGACGAGCGCCGTCCAGCGCGCGAAGTCCGAACTCGCCAGCCGCCCCTCGATGAAGAAGCATACGACGATGATCGGAACCGCGACGATGCGCGCGTAGGTCAGGAGATTGGGAATGTTGTATGCGCGCGATGCCATTTCATAACCTGCTGATTGATTTCCCCTAGTTGGCCCTTCCGGCGGCGGGCGTCAACGGTCCTTCCGGTCATTTCAAGGCCGTTGCACGATGTCATCCGGGCTGCCTCTCGTGGAAGTGATGATACACGAGTTTCGCCACCGTCTCCGAGATTCCTTCCACCGACATGAGGTCGTTGAGGCCGGCGCGCGAAACTGCCTTGGCGGTGCCGAAGTGCTGCAGGAGCTTGCGCTTGCGGCCGGGCCCGATCCCGGCGATCTCGTCGAGCGGGTTCTTGATCATCTCCTTCTTTCGCCGCGCGCGGTGCGAGCCGATGGCGAACCGGTGGGCCTCGTCGCGCATGCGCTGCACGAAGTAGAGGACCGGATCGCGCGGCGGCAGGGAGAAGTCGCTGCGTCCGTCGGTGAAGAAGCGCTCGCGGCCGGCGTCGCGGTCGACGCCCTTGGCGACGCCGATCGCGGTGACCACGTCGCGGATGCCGAGTTCGTCGAGGATCGCCCTGACGGCGGTCATCTGGCCCTGTCCGCCGTCGATCAGGATCACGTCCGGCCATGCGGGGAAGGGGGCATCCGCGTCCTCGGTCACGGCCTGCGAGCGGTCAGGGATGCCTTCCTCCTTGATGAGGCGCGAGAAGCGGCGGGTCATCACCTCGCGCATCATCCCGAAGTCGTCGCCGGGGGTGATGTCGGTCGAGCGGATGTTGAACTTCCGGTATTGGTTCTTCACGAAGCCTTCCGGACCGGCCACGACCATTCCGCCCACGGCATTGGTGCCCATGATGTGGGAGTTGTCGTAGATCTCTATGCGCCGCGGCACGCGGGAGAGGCCGAACGTTTCGGCAAAGCCCTGCAGGAGCCGCGCCTGCGAGGAGGTCTCGGCGAGCTTCCGGCCGTGCGCTTCCCGCGCATTGGCGAGCACGTGTTCGACGAGGTCGCGCTTCTCGCCGCGCTGCGGAACGGAGATCGTCACCTTGTGACCTGCCTTCTCGCAGAACGCCCTCGCCAGCAGTTCCTGTTCCTCGACCGGTTCGGAAAGCAGGATCTGCCGCGGAACCGGCTTGTCGTCGTAGAACTGCGCCAGGAAGGCGTTCAGCACTTCCGCACCCGACATCTGCGGGTCGGCCTTCGGGAAATAGGCGCGGTTGCCCCAGTTCTGGCCGGTCCGGAAGAAGAAGACCTGGATGCAGGTGAGCCCGCCCTCGTGATGGATCGCGAAGACGTCCGCTTCCTCGACGCCGGCCGGGTTGATGCCCTGGTGGCTCTGCACGTGGCTGAGCGCCGCCAGCCGGTCGCGATAGACCGCGGCCCGCTCGAAGTCGAGATCCTCCGACGCCTCCTGCATCTGCCGGGCGATCGCGGACTTCACGTTCTGGCTCCGGCCGGAGAGGAAGTCCTTCGCCTCTCGGACGAGTTCGGCATAGTCCTCGTCGCTGATCTCATGGGTGCAGGGACCGGAACAGCGCTTGATCTGGTAGAGCAGGCAGGGACGCGTGCGCGCCTCGAACACGCTGTCGGTGCAGGTTCTGAGAAGGAAGGCGCGCTGCAGCGAGTTGATCGTCCGGCCGACCGCGCTCGCCGAGGCGAAGGGCCCGAAATAATCGCCCTTGCGGGCGCGCGCGCCGCGATGCTTGAAGATCGCCGGGGCCCGGTGGTCGCCGGTGATCAGGATATAGGGGAAGGACTTGTCGTCGCGCAGCAGGACGTTGAAGCGGGGGCGCAGCCGCT
>JAEZHO010000091.1 GCA_023416545.1 Pseudomonadota bacterium | reverse complement strand
GCCTTGGCGATCACTTCCGGCTTCATCAGGTAGTTGATGAACTCATGGGCTTCGTCGACATTCTTGGCGTCGGCCGGAATGGCAAGGTTGTCGAACCACATGTAGGTGCCTTCCTTCGGGATCACATATTCGATGTTGACCCCGTTTCCTGCCTCCTCGGCCCGTGCCTTCGCCTGCAGGACGTCGCCGGACCAGCCCATGGAAATGCAGGTGTCGCCATTGGCGAGCTCGTCGATATAGGCCGACGAGTTGAAGGTTTTCACGTACGGGCGGATCTTCGTGTAGACTTCGCCACCCGCTTCCAGGTCGGCGGTTTCCTTGCTGTCCGGGTCCTTGCCGAGATAGTCCATCGCGATTGCGAAGGTCTCGTCGGAGGCGTCCAGGATGTTGATGCCACAGGCCTTCAGCTTCTCGGCGTTTTCAGGCTTGAAGAGGATATCCCAGCTATCGACCGGAATGTCCCCGAGAGCTGCCTTCACCTTGTCGACGTTATAGCCGAGCCCGGTCGTGCCCCACATGTAATTGACCGCATATTCGTTGCCGGGATCGTACTTGGCCAGGCGCTCCGAAATCTCGGGCCACATGTTCGACAGGTTCGGAAGCTTCGACTTGTCGAGCTTCTGGAAAACGCCCGCCTGGATCTGACGCGCGAGAAAGGGGGCCGTCGGGACGACGACGTCGTAGCCCGAGCCGCCGGCAAGCAGCTTCGTCTCGACGATCTCGTTGGAATCGAACACGTCATAGACGACCTTGATGCCCGTTTCCCTGGTGAAATCCTCCAGCACCGACTCGTCGATATAGTCGGACCAGTTGTAGACGTGCACCACCCGTTCCTGGGCCATTGCACCCGTCGCGGCAACGGCAAGGCCCGCAACGGTTGCAGCAAGATGCAGCAGCTTGGTCTTCATGAGATCTCTCCACTTCGATTGCGGGCCGCCGGCGTAGCCGCACCCCATTTCGACGCGAGAGTAAGAAGGAAATTTTGCCGCCACAAGGAAAATGTGCAGTGCAGGATCGGTCACTGGAAATCGAATGCGCTAAGCCCGGTGACCATCTCGTCCAGCCCGAGCGGGCGCGTCAGCGGCGGTTCGGCGCGAGCAAGGCAGCCCTGGCGCTCGCAGAGGCGGCAGGCGGTTCCGGCGAGCACGTGCGCCGCGGCGTTTCCGACGGTCGCACCGTAGGCCGTCTCGCCGGCCAGCGACAGTTCGCATCCGAGGAGCAGGGCCGTCCGTCTTATCCGTTCGCCGAAGGCCGCCTGGGGTCCGTCGATCGTGCGCGACACAGTGAGATAGCGGGTGCCGTCCGGCATTTCCGCCGATTCCGCCAGGATCTGTCCCGGCTGGGCGAAGGCGGAATGGATGCCAAGTTTCGGACAGTGCCCGCCGAAGGCCGCCTTGGGATAGCCCTGCGCGCCGGCCCGGCGGATCACGTTGCCGGCATGGTCCAGTTCGAGCAAGAAGAAGGGAAGCCCGGCCGCCCCCTGCCGGCCAAGCGTCGTCATCCGGTTGGCGGCCTGCTCGAACGACACGTCGAAGCGGGACCTCACGACATCGATGTCGTAGCGGGTCCTCTGCGCCGCCGCGAGGAAGGCGCCATAGGGCATCATCAGCGCATGTGCCGCATAGCGCGCCAGTTCGAACCGGCCGATGCGGCGGGCCTCGCCGCTGGTGAAGGACAGGTCCTCCAGTTCCGCGAGGATTTCCGCCGACAGCGCAAGCTGCGCCGCTTCGACTGCCAGTTCGCGGGTCCTGTCAAAGGGCGACAGCCTTTCGGAGACGAAGAGCCGCATCGAATGGCGGTCGTAGCGGCGGCGAAGGTTGGGCATCGCGTGGACCGGCAGCGTCCGCACGGCAATTCCGTGCTCGGCCTTCAGCCAGGCCTTCAGCGCGCCCTGAAGATCCTCACCCGGACCGAGGCGCTGGGCGAATTGTTCGGCCGCGTCCTCGATCCGTCCGAAAAAATTCGGGCGCCGCTCCAGACGATCGCGGACCTCGTCGATAGGCAGATGGGTGCCGGAGACGGACGTCTCGTGCCCCTCGCGGGCCAGTATGTCCGTGAGGTCGGTCAGGCGGGCCGCCTGTTCGCGATAGGCCCGGTAGAGCTTCACCATCCCGAGCGCGGCATTGGGGGCCGCCTCCGCGACTTCGAGGATTTCCTGGTCGCCGGGAATTTCACCCGACAGAAGGGGATCAGCAAAAACCTCCCGGAGCTGCGTCGCCGCGCCATGCCCTTCGCCCTGCAGGAGGTCGAGATCGACCTTGTAGACGGAGGCGAGCTTGATGAGGAGCTGAACCGTGAGCGGTCGCTGGTTGCGTTCGATGAGGTTCAGATAGGAGGGCGATATCCCCAGAGCCTCCGCCATCGCCGTCTGGGTCAGGCCGAGCCCGAGACGCACGCGCCGGACCCGGGGTCCGGCAAAGATCTTCCGCTCAGCCATTTGTCACCATTTTTACACACCGAGACCGCTCGATCTCTTTGACTATTTTTACATCTTCACAGAGCGAATTGTCAAACGCGCGACATCCTAACCCTTTTGACGGCGCTGATTTGGCGTATTTTCTGGCTGTGCCGCGTTGAGGACTGTAAATCCAGTCACAGACGCAGGCAGCCACGGTTGCGGATGCGGAGGGCAATAATGGAAATGGAGTTCTGCGAATGACCGACTTTTACAACCTGATCGCCAATGCACCCAAGGGCCGCTA
>JAEZHO010000054.1 GCA_023416545.1 Pseudomonadota bacterium | reverse complement strand
CGGTCCTGGAACTGCCCTCGGGCGGCTCCATTGCGCTCGCCGGCCTCATCCGCGACGAGATCCAGCAGGATTCGAGCGGCACGCCGGGCGCCTCCAAGGTGCCGCTCTTCGGCGCTCTTTTCAGGGGGAAGACGCTGGAGCGGACCGAGACGGAACTCGTGATCATCGCGACGCCGTACCTCGTGCGGCCCGTCGCCCGCAATGACTTGTCGCGTCCGGATGACAACTTCAATCCCGCGAGCGATGTCGCGAGCGTCTTCCTCGGACATGTAAACCGCATCTACGGTCGCAAGGACGCTCCGCCACCAGCCCTGCCATATGAGGGCAATGTCGGGTTCATCTACAAATGATCAACGCCGCTTCCCATTCCCGCACCAGCCAGAGGCAGCACGAAAGGCGCCGGACGATGAGCAATCCTGTCGAAACGGGGATGAGGGTCGCCGGACGGCGGGTCGTCTCGTCGATCCTGATCGGTGTCGCAATCCTGGTATCGGGCTGCGCCAATCGCGACGGCGTCACCACCGGGGCGCTTCCGGACGATTACCGCACCCGCCATCCCATCACGGTGGGCGAGGCGGAGAAGGTGATCGACATCCCCGTCGCCGTTGGCGACCATGGCCTGACCATGGGACAGCGGGAGGTCATCGCCGGCTTCGCCCAGGAATACCAGCGCTCGTCGAAGGGCATCATCAGGATCATGACGCCGCAGGGCGCTCTCAATTCCGGTGCCGCTGCCTACGCGGCCGGAGACATCCGCCGGCTGATGGTCCGCATGGGCGTGCCGAAGAACCGCATCCTGCAGACCGGTTTCGCAGCCCATGATTATGGCGCCCCCGCTCCGGTGCGGCTCAGCTACGTCGCGATCACTGCCCAGACCAGCCCTTGCGGCGAATGGCCGGAGGACATCGCGCTCAACACGACGCAGAACCGGAACTACCACAATTTCGGATGCGCCACCCAGAGGAACCTGGCGGCCCAGATCGCCAACCCCAACGATCTCCTCGGCCCGCGTCGCATGACGCCTGCTGATGCGGACCAGCGCGGCCAGGCGATGGAGCGCTACCGGGAAAGCTATACCGAACTGAGGGACATGGAATGATCCTCCTTTTTCCGGCACGGCAGGTGGCCTCATGACCCAGATAAACTATAGCATTCCGGCAAGCCCGGACGATCAGCGCGGACCCGCGATCGAGGTCGAGGCACAGTCCCAGGCCGACCTCATGTCCCTGCGGCCCTTGCCCCGCATTTCCATTCATGCCTTCTGCGAGGGCGATGCGCTTCAGAAGACGGTGGAGCGCATGGCGCGCGACCGGCGGATGACGAAAGTCAACATGCGCATCACCAATGGCAGCGTCGGGGCCGCAGCCAACATGTTTGCCTCTTCGCCGACCCCCAACCTGATCATCATCGAGACCGACGCCGAGCCCCGCAACCTCCTCGGCGAACTGGCGCCGCTGGCCGAAGTATGCGATCCGTCCACCCGCGTGATCCTTGTCGGCCGCTACAACGATATCGCCCTCTACCGGGAACTGATCCGCAACGGCATTTCCGAATACCTGGTAGGCCCGGTCCAGATCGCAGACCTGCTTGCCTCGGTGGCTGCGATCTTCGTGGATCCCGAAGCGGAACCGCTCGGCAAGTCCATCGCCTTCATCGGCGCCAAGGGCGGCGTCGGGTCGTCGACCATTGCGCACAATTGCGCCTTCGGTATTTCCAGCCTGTTCTCGACGGAATCGATCCTCGCCGACTTGGACCTTCCGTTCGGCACGGTCAATATCGATTTCGACCAGGACCCGGCACAGGGGATCGCAGAGGCGGTGTTCGCTCCCGACCGCCTGGACGAGGTCTTCCTGGATCGCCTGTTGACGCGGTGTTCAGAGCATCTGTCCCTTCTGGCAGCGCCTTCCATTCTGGACCGTGCCTATGATTACGGCGGTACCGCCTTTCAGCCGGTAATCGAGATACTCCAGCGGAGCGCTCCCGTCGCCGTCCTCGACCTGCCGCACGCCTGGTCCGAGTGGAGCCGCTCGGTGCTGGCAGAGGCGGATGAAGTGGTGATCACGGCCGTGCCCGATCTTGCCAACCTCCGCAACGCGAAGAACATGCTCGACGCGCTTCGCCGGCTGAGGCCGAACGATCCCCTGCCGCATCTCGTGCTCAACCAGGTGGGCATGCCGAAGCGGCCGGAGATCGCACCGTCCGATTTCATGGAGGCGCTGGAGATCGAGCCGGCGGCAATCCTGCCGTTCGACGCCCCGCTGTTCGGCAATGCCGCAAACAGCGGCAGGATGATCACGGAGGTGGACGCTAAATCGGCCGCTGCCGAAACCTTCTCGCAGATCTGCCACATCGTCACCGGCCGCGCCGAACTGAGGAAGGCAAGAAAAGGCGGGCTTTCCAGGGTGCTTGGGCTGCTTCGCCGCAAGTAGGGGACCCGATTAGGACAGGATGCACTGATGTTCGGAAAACGTGGACAGGATGGCTTCGGGAAGGGTTCTGGCGCGACAGCATCGGTCGCGCCGACGCCTGTGACCGCCGCAGTGGCGGCAGCCCCGGTAGCGGGCCCGGAAGTGTTTGCCGAGCCCCAGCAGGAGTCCCCGCTTGTCCGCCAGCAGATCACGCCTCCGCCGCTCGCAGGAGCGTCGGCCCGCAAGAAAACCCCTCGCACCGAGCTCTATTACGACACCAAGAGCCAGGTCTTTTCCGCGCTCATCGACACGATCGACCTCTCGCAGCTCGCCAAGCTCGACGGCGAAAGCGCGCGCGAGGAAATCCGCGACATCGTCAACGACATCATCACCATCAAGAACTTCGCGATGTCGATCTCCGAGCAGGAGGAACTGCTCGAGGACATCTGCAACGACGTGCTCGGCTACGGCCCGCTCGAGCCGCTTCTGGCGCGGGACGACATCGCCGACATCATGGTCAACGGGTCGGGCCAGACCTTCATCGAAGTCGGCGGCAAGACGCTCGAATCCGACATCCGTTTCCGCGACAACGCCCAGCTCCTGTCGATCTGCCAGCGGATCGTCAGCCAGGTCGGCCGCCGGGTGGACGAATCCTCGCCCATCTGCGATGCCCGCCTACCCGATGGTTCGCGCGTCAACTTCATCGCGCCGCCGCTCGCCATCGATGGTCCGGCGCTGACGATCCGCAAATTCAAGAAGGACAAACTCACCCTCGATCAGCTCGTCCGGTTCGGATCGATCACCGCGGAAGGGGCGACGCTTCTCCAGATCATCGGCCGGGTCCGCTGCAACGTCGTCATCTCCGGCGGTACCGGCTCTGGCAAGACGACGCTGCTCAACTGCCTCACCCGCCACATCGACGAGGACGAGCGGGTGATCACCTGCGAGGACACCGCGGAACTGCAACTCCAGCAGCCGCATGTCGTGCGTCTCGAAACGCGGCCTCCCAACATTGAGGGCGAGGGCGAGATCACCATGCGTGACCTGGTCAAGAACTGCCTCCGCATGCGTCCCGAACGCATCATCGTCGGCGAAGTCCGCGGACCGGAGGTGTTCGACCTCCTGCAGGCGATGAACACCGGCCATGACGGGTCGATGGGAACAATCCACGCCAACTCGCCGCGTGAATGCTTGAGCCGAATGGAATCAATGATCGCCATGGGTGGCTTCGGGCTTCCGGCGAAAACCGTTCGCGAGATAATCGCGGGTTCAGTGGACGTCATCGTCCAGGCCGTGCGGTTGCGCGACGGATCGCGCCGCATCACCCACGTGACGGAGGTCATCGGTATGGAAGGCGACGTGATCGTCACCCAGGACCTCATGCGGTTCGAGATCGAAGGCGAGGATGCCAATGGCAGGCTGATCGGGAAACATGTCTCGACCGGCATTGCAAAGCCGCACTTCTGGGATCGCGCCCGCTACTTCAATGAAGAGCGGCGGCTGGCGGCCGCCTTGGAC
>JAEZHO010000397.1 GCA_023416545.1 Pseudomonadota bacterium | reverse complement strand
GCCGTGTTCCGGTAGATGGTGGCGCCGCGGTCGCGGGCCCCTTTCGCCAGCGCCTGGGTCAGATCCGCCGGCTGGATGTATCCGTCGTCCGGATGCTGGATTGCGCCGAGCAGGCCGTCCGTCTCGCAAAGCGGCCAGACTTCCTTCACCTCGTCCGGCGTCAGGATGTTGACCTTGACGCCGATCGTCTCGGCGATGCCGGCATAGTACATGAACTCGTCCCAGCGGTCCTTCGTCCGCGCAAGGCGGATGTTGGAGACACGCGAGAAACCGACATTCATGCCGGTTTCCGCCTGAAGCTCCTCGTAGAACCGGACCGAATACTTGTGCAGCTGGCCGACGGAATAGGAGAGGTTGAAGAGTGGCAGGAGGCCGGCCGCATGCCAGGTGGAACCGGACGTCAGTTCCTTGCGCTCGATGAGGACGCTGTCGCCCCAGCCCTTCTTCGCCAGATGATAGAGCGTCGAAACGCCGACCACCCCGCCGCCGATGACGACGGCCCGCGCATTTGCCTTCATCTAACCCGCCCCTCGCGTTGACCGCCGTTGGAACGGCGGCTCATGATCTGTGAACAGGACTATGCCGTTCCTGCCCGCAGACCAGATGCCTGATTACGACATGCGAAAAGCTTGCCGCGACGGGTCACACGCCGGCGCCGTCCTCCACCGTCCCGGGCTCGTCCTTCGCGGTCGTGTAGCTCCTGCGCGGCAGGATCATGATGTCCTGCCGGGTGTAGGGGATGTCGATCCCTTCCTCTTCGAAACGCTTCAGGATTTCGGTGCGGACGCTCGCCCGGATGGGAATACCGTCCGAATAGTCGGCGAGGAAGAAACGCAGTTCGAAATCGAGCGAGGACGCCCCGAATGCGGTGAAGTCGACATGCGGCTCGGGGTTGCGCAGCACTTCCGGCACCGACCGGGCAATCTCAAGCAGGATCGCCATTACCTTCTGCGGGTCCGTGCCGTAGGCGACCGAGACGAGTATCTCCGACCGCTGCACGCGGTTGCGATGCGTCCAGTTGCCGACGGGCGAGTTGATGAGGTCCGAGTTCGGCACGATGATCGACTGCTTGCGGAAGGTCTCTATCTCCGTCGCCCGCACCGAGATGCGCTTGACGATCCCTTCCGTGGTGCCGGTGACGACATGGTCGCCGACCTTGAACGGTCTCTCGACCAGCAGGATAAGCCCGGACACGAAGTTCGAGACGACGTTCTGGAGACCGAAACCTATGCCGACCGAAAGGGCCGATGCCACGAGCGCGAGGCTCGACAGGTCGATGCCGGCGGCCGAGACGCCGAGGATCATCGCGATCCCGATGCCGAGATAGCCGATCCCGGTCTTCACCGAGTTGCGCACGCCGGTGTCGACATGGCTGCGCGCCAGGACATGGCCGTCGATCCACCTCTGGATCCATCTCGTGGCAAGGTAGCCGAGCCCGAAGAGCAGGAGCCCGCCCAGGATGCCGACGATCGAGATGGAGATATTGCCGACGGTGATCCGGGTGAAGAACCGGTAGACCCAGGCCTCGATGTCGGTGACCTGGAAGCCCCAGGTCAGCAGGATCATCGGAATGCCGAGAAAGAGCGCGATGATATAGACGAGGAGACCGGCGGCAATGCCGATCTGGTCGAGCGCGACTTCACCCAGCCGGAAGCGCTTCGCCATCCGCTCGCCGAGGGCTGTGCGGGCGAAGGCCCCCTCCTTGCCGACTGCCTTGCCGGAAAGGATGCCGATATAGATGGTGACGAGAACCGCGCCCGTCAGGACGATCTGGGTAGCGAAGAAGCGCGCCAGCCCGGCATAGCCCGCCATCACGGTGAGGATGAGGATCGCGCCCATCACGCGCAGCGTTATCGCAAGCCACCGTGGCCACGCCCGTGCCGATGACACCGGCACCTCGTCCTCGCGGACGGGTTGCGGGATGGGATGCGCGAAGGACAGAACGAAAAGGATCACGCCGATGACCAGCGAGGCCACCACGCTCTTGGCGATCGTCAGTTCCAGGGGCGAGTTGAGCACTTCGCTGATGGCGCCGAGGAAGTAGTCCAGCCCGTTGACGACCGCCATCACGACGATCGCCGAGACTAGCATCTTCCCGCCCCGGTCCGTCACCCGCACCAGCCGCCAATCGGGATGACGCGGCGACAGTACCGCGTCCGCAAGCTGCCAGATGAAGTAGACAAACCAGATGAAGCCGAAGAGCGCTGCGATGATCGGCGCCACGTCCCTTCGCAGGACATTGAAGCTGTCGAGGAAGACATACGAGGAGACCAGAAACGCCGCCAGCGAAAGCGTTCTGGTCACCGTCGTCCAGAAGGCCAGCGAAAGGCGCTTGATGTAGGTCGGCTGCACCGTGTCCCGCACGATAAGCCGCGCGAACAGTCGACGCCCGCCCAGGAGGAAGATGAGGGCTGCGGCAAGCGACAGCAGGATCGACACGAGCAACTGGAGTTTCTTGAACTTCCAGGCGAAACTCATCCAGTTTCCGACCATGCTGCGGAGACTTTGCATCTCGCGGACCAGTGCCTCGCCGGATTTGTAGAAGAGATCCGGCGACAGTTCCGTTCGCTTGAACAGCATTTGCGCGAAGAGTTCCCGGCGCAGGGTCGAGATCGTGGCGACCGCCTGACTGGCATTTGTCTTGAGGTTCGCGGCGTCATCGATGATGACCGTCAGCTCCGCGCGTTCGGCCATCAGGCGATTTCGCTCGTCCGTCACGGCGGCGGCTTCGGGCGGCTGGCCTGCCGCGGGCGCCTCGCCCAGGTCTCCCAGCCGGGCCTGGATCTGCGAAAGCCGGCTTTCGAGCGTTGTCGCGGCGAGCGCGACCTCCGACGCCACCTCCTCGGCCTGGAGCCTCAGCTCTGCCAGCGTCAGGTCTTCGATCGAAGGCTGATCGAGCCGCTGCCGCAAGGTGACGAGCTTTCGCCGCGAGGTCTCGACCTTTTCCTTCATCTGCGCGTTGATCGCGTCCGCCGTGACTTCACCCGTGGCGGGCTCCTGCGCCTGCACCCCGTCCGCGGGAAAGGCGACGAACATCGCCGCCGCCATCAGCAGGATCTGGAGGAACATGGCGGCACGAGGAAGAGGAGCATTGCGAAACAGCATCAGCGGAGCTCACCGGATCATGGATTCGTTTGGCGGCAATCTAGTTTTCATGGCCTGCAAAGGAAAGCCGACGGCCTCAGGGTTGCCGGGAACCTTGGAACATTGTCTCGCGTTATCCGATGCAACCATCAACGGAGGGTGAGACATGGACGACGCAAGTGTAGGCTGGATCGCAGCAATCATCATAGGAGGCATCGCCGGCTGGCTGGCCGAGCAGTTCATGAAGAGCAATATGGGCATCTTGATGAACATCCTGCTCGGCATCGTCGGCGCCATCATCGCCAACGCACTGCTCGGCCTTGTCGGTGTCAGCCTGGGCGGCTGGATCGGCTATCTCATCGCCGGCTTTATCGGTGCGTGCATACTGATATGGGTCGGACGGATGATCCGCCGATAGACCTACAACAGCACGGCTTAGAAACCGGCGCCGGGCTTGGCCAGATAGGCGAGCTCGGCGCTGTTCGACTCACGCCCCAGCATTACGTTCCGGTGCGGAAAGCGTCCGAACTCACGAATGACGGCCAGGTGCCGCTCGGCGTAGTCGTGATATTCCGCATTGCCGAGCTTGCCGAACAGTTCAACGGAAAGCTCCTGGTCTGCGAGGCTCTCGGAGTGCTCGAAGGGCAGATAGAAGAAGCCTCGCCGCTCCTCCGGCACGCTCATGTCGGCTCCCGCCTCGAGCGCGAGCCGTGCTTCGCGCAGCGCCATCCAGTCGGCGGCGAACGCCAGCGGCGTACCGCGATAGATGTTGCGGGAAAACTGGTCGAGCACGATGATCCCGGCAAGCCGGTCGTCCGGAGAGCCGCGCCACTCGGCCACCTTGCCCTTCGCCAGTTCCAGATGCGTCCGCCAGAAACGCTCCACGATCACGGCATCGACCTCCGCGGAGACCTGGAACCATTGCTGGCGCGTCAATTCCTCGAACCAGTAACGAAGTACCGTCTGCGGCGTTTCCATTTGCGTCTTCCTCAGTTCAGGCGCAGGGCCTCGTGGTCCTTTTCCAGCATCCGGCACAAAGCCTCGACCACCAGGTTGTGGTCCTCGCGCTGCGGCAGGCCGGATACCGTGACGGCGCCGATGCATCCCGTTCCCTCCAGGAGGATCGGAAAACTGCCGCCATGCGTCGCGTAATC
>JAEZHO010000377.1 GCA_023416545.1 Pseudomonadota bacterium | reverse complement strand
TCGCGTACCCATCCGCAGTTCATGGTGAAGCTCTTCACCATGGAAGTTCCGGAAATCTACGACGGCATCATCGAGATCAAGTCGGTTGCCCGCGACCCCGGCTCCCGCGCCAAGATCGCCGTCATCTCGAACGATTCCTCCATCGATCCGGTCGGCGCCTGCGTCGGTATGCGCGGTTCGCGCGTCCAGGCGGTCGTCGGCGAATTGCAGGGCGAAAAGATCGACATCATTCCGTGGTCCAACGATCCGGCATCCTTCATCGTCAACGCGCTGCAGCCTGCCGAAGTGGCCAAGGTCGTTCTCGACGAGGATGCCGAACGCATCGAAGTCGTGGTTCCCGACGAACAGCTGTCGCTCGCCATCGGCCGCCGCGGCCAGAACGTCCGCCTTGCGTCGCAGCTGACCGGCTGGGACATCGACATCCTGACGGAACAGGAAGAGTCGGAGCGCCGGCAGAAGGAATTCAACGAGCGCACCAACCTCTTCATGGAAGCGCTCGACGTCGACGAGATGGTCGGCCAGGTGCTTGCCTCCGAGGGCTTCGCCGCCGTCGAGGAACTCGCCTATGTCGATCTCGACGAAATCTCCTCCATCGAGGGCTTCGACGAAGACACCGCGCAGGAGATCCAGACCCGCGCCCGCGAATACCTCGAGAAGATCGAGGAAGAAATGGATACCAAGCGCAAGGAACTCGGCGTCCAGGACGAGCTTCGCCAGATCGACGGCCTGAACGGCCAGATGCTGGTCGCCCTCGGCGAGGACGGCATCAAGACCGTCGAGGACTTTGCCGGCTGCGCCGCAGACGATCTCGTCGGATGGAGCGAACGCAAGGACGGAGAGACCAAGAAGTTCGAGGGCATCTTCTCCAAGTTCGACGTTTCCCGCCCTGAGGCGGAGAACATGATCGTTCAGGCACGCCTGCTTGCAGGCTGGATCACCGAGGAAGACCTCGCGGCTGAACAGGCTGAAGAAGTCGAGGAGGCGGAAGCCGCCACCGAGGAATGATGGCGGAGGACGTCGCCCAGGAGCATGACGATGTGGAACTGGTCGTGAATGATCGCACCTGCATCGTCACCCGCGAGGCGGTCTCGCCGGAAATGCTGATCCGGTTCGTTGCAGGACCGGACGGCACGGTGACGCCGGACCTCAAGCGGCAGCTGCCGGGACGGGGCTGCTGGATCAAGGCGGAGCGGGAACTTGTCGATCGCGCCGTGCAGCGCAAGCTTTTCTCCCGTGCCCTCAAGCGGGAGGTGAAGGCCGGCCCCGAACTCGGGGCCCTCGTCGATCGGCTGATGGCGGCCGATCTCGTGGGGATGATGAACCTCGCCCGGAAAGCGGGCCAGTTCGTCAGCGGCGCCATGAAAGTGGACGCGGCTGTCCGGTCCGGAGAGGCGCTCGCGGTATTCCACGCCGCCGATGCGGCCGCCGACGGCGTACGCAAGATAGACCAGGCCCGCAAGGCCTGGAAACTCGGCACGAATGCCGAAGAAGACATACCGTCCTTTTCGTTCTTCACGGGAGCGGAAATGGACGATCTGTTAGGCCAGAATGCTTTTATCCATGCCGCGGCGCTTGCCGGACAGGCGGGTGAGGGTGTAGTGAAGCGCGCAACCATGCTCGAAAAGTACCGCGGTGCCGGTCAATCGGGAGCAGGTGGCGGCGCACGCCGGCCACAGACATGACGCGGTCACCGGCAGCAGCCGGCCGCCGCACCGAGAGACACGCATTGAAAAACGAGGTCTGATGTCCGTCATCCGTCCTCGTTTGAAGGAACAGGAACGGAATGACCGACAACAACGACGACAAGACGCTCGGAGTCAAGAAGACCCTCACCCTGAAGCCTTCGGGAGTGAGCCAGGGCACGGTGCGCCAGGACATGGGCCGCGGCCGCACCAAGGCGGTGGTGGTCGAGACCCGCAAGCGCCGTCCGATCCGCCCCGAAGACGACAAACCGGCATTCACGGCACCGGCTCCCGCAGCAGCACGCGCACCGGAACCGGTAGCGCCCGCGCCGCGCCAGCCGCAGGCACCCGCACCCCGCGTCCATCAACCGTCTCCCCAGGGCCAGCGTCCCGCCGCACCGTCGTCGCAGGGACGCCAGCCGGAACGCCCGCGCGGCGCGGTTCTGCACGACCTTTCCGCCGGCGAGATGGAAGCGCGTCGCCGCGCCCTCCAGGAAGCCCAGGCGCGCGAAGTGATCGAGGCCAAGCAGAGGGCCGAGGACGAAGCACGCCGCAAGGTTGAAGAAGAACGCCGCAAGGCCGAGGAAGCAGCCGAGGCAGCCCGTCGCGCCGCCGAGCCCGCTCCGGTCGAGGAGCCCGCACCCCAGGTCGAGGCACCGGTCGCCGCCGCTCCGGCCGCGACCGCCGCACGGCCGGCCGCTGCCCGTCCGCAGCCTGCTGCGCCGGCAACTCCGGTCGCTGGCCGCGGCCGCAGAGCCGGCGACGAGGAGGAAGAGGACCGCGCTGCACCGCGTGGCCTGCCCTCGCGCGGTCGCGCTCCCGTGCCCGCACCGGCCAAGGTCCCGCCCCGTCCCAAGACCGACGAAGAGCGCCGCCGCGGCAAGCTGACCGTCACCACCGTCAGCACCGACGACGAGGGAACGCCATCGCGCGGTCGCTCGCTCGCATCGATGCGCCGCCGGCAGGAGAAGTTCCGCCGCAGCCAGATGCAGGAACCGCGCGAAAAGGTCATGCGCGAGGTCATCCTGCCAGAAACCATTACCATCCAGGAACTGTCGCAGCGCATGTCCGAACGCGCCGTCGACGTCATCAAGTTCCTGATGAAGGAAGGCCAGATGATGAAGCCGGGCGACGTCATCGACGCCGACCTCGCTGAACTCATCGCCGTCGAATTCGGCCACACCGTCAAGCGCGTATCCGAATCCGACGTCGAGGAAGGCATTTTCGATGTCGCGGACGACGAAGGCGAGATGCTGCCGCGCCCGCCGGTGGTCACCATCATGGGTCACGTCGACCACGGCAAGACGTCGCTGCTGGACGCCATCCGCCAGGCCAATGTGGTCGCCGGCGAAGCAGGTGGCATCACCCAGCACATCGGTGCCTACCAGGTCGAGCAGAACGGCCAGAAGATCACCTTCATCGATACCCCCGGCCACGCGGCCTTCACCGCAATGCGTGCCCGTGGTGCGCAGGCGACCGACATCGCGATCCTCGTGGTCGCGGCCGACGACAGCGTGATGCCGCAGACGATCGAGTCCATCAACCACGCCAAGGCGGCCAACGTGCCGATCATCGTGGCGATCAACAAGGTCGACAAGCCGACGGCCAATGCCCAGAAGGTCCGCACCGAACTCCTTCAGCATGAGGTCTTCGTCGAAAGCATGGGCGGCGAAGTGCTCGACGTCGAGGTCTCGGCCAAGAACAAGACCAATCTCGACAAGCTGCTCGAAGCGATCCTGCTGCAGGCCGAAATCCTCGACCTGAAGGCCAATCCGAACCGGACGGCCGAAGGCACGGTCATCGAAGCGCAGCTCGACCGTGGCCGCGGCGCCGTCGCGACGGTCCTCGTCCAGAAGGGCACGCTGAGGCCCGGCCAGATCCTGGTCGCAGGCGACCAGTGGGGCCGCGTTCGCGCGCTCGTCACGGACAAGGGCGAGCATGTGAAGGAAGCCGGCCCGGCCACGCCGGTGGAAGTTCTCGGCCTGTCTGGCACGCCCGCGGCCGGCGATCGCTTCGCGGTCGTCGAAAGCGAGAGCCGCGCACGCGAGATCACCGAATATCGCCAGCGGCTTGCCCGCGACAAGGCGGCTGCCCGCCAGTCCGGCTCGCGCGGTTCGCTCGAGCAGATGATGACGCAGCTTCAGAGCTCCGGCCTGAAGGAATTCCCGCTGCTGATCAAGGGCGACGTGCAGGGCTCGATCGAAGCCATCGCCGGCGCGCTGGAGAAGCTTGGAACCGACGAAGTGCGGGTCCGGATCGTCCATTCGGGCGCCGGCGCCATCACCGAGTCCGACATCTCGCTCGCGGAAGCGTCGAACGCGGCAATCATCGGCTTCAACGTTCGTGCCAATGCGCAGGCCCGTGCGGCTTCCGAGCGCTCAGGCATCGAGATCCGCTACTACAACATCATCTACGACCTGGTGGATGACGTGAAGGCGGCGATGTCCGGCCTGCTGTCGCCGGAACGGCGCGAAACCTTCCTCGGCAATGCCGAGATCCTGGAGGTGTTCAACATCACCAAGATCGGCAAGGTCGCGGGTTGCCGCGTAACCGAAGGCAAGGTCGAGCGTGGTGCAGGCGTTCGCCTTCTGCGCGACAACGTCGTCATCCACGAAGGCAAGCTCAAGACGCTCAAGCGCTTCAAGGACGAAGTGGCGGAAGTGCCGGTCGGCCAGGAATGCGGCATGGCCTTCGAGAACTACGAGGACATTCGCGCAGGCGACGTCATCGAGTGCTTCCGCGTGGAGCACATCACCCGGACGCTCTAAGCGACGGGGCATAGCATCAGGGGCCGCCGGAAAGAGATTTCCGGCGGCTTTTTCTTGTCACATGCGGAGGAGCAAGACGTGACCATATCATTCGACCTGACCGGCAAGACGGCGATCGTGACCGGAGCAAATACCGGCCTCGGCCAAGCGATCGCGGTGGCACTCGCGGGGGCGGGCGCAGACGTCGCACTGGTCGGCCGCTCGTCCATGGCCGAGACGGAAGCCGCCATCGCCAAGGCCGGCCGCGGCAGGGGCCACTTCATCAAGGCGGACCTTTCGACGATCGAACCGGTGCAGGACGTGATCGCGCAAACGCTCGCATGGAGCGGCAGGGCGGACATCCTCGTCAATAATGCCGGCATCATCCGCCGCGCCGATGCCGTCGACTTCACGGAAGCCGACTGGGACGACGTCATGGACGTCAACCTGAAGAGCGTCTTCTTCCTGAGCCAGGCCTTCGCCCGCCACCTGATCGCGGAAGGCAAGGGCGGCAAGATCGTCAACATCGCCTCGCTGCTTTCCTTCCAGGGAGGCATCCGCATCCCCTCCTATACCGCGTCCAAGAGCGGCCTTGCGGGCCTTACCCGCCTTCTGGCCTGCGAATGGGCGGGCAAGGGTATCAACGTCAACGCGATTGCCCCGGGTTACTTCGAGACCAACAATACGGAGGCCCTGCGCAACGACCCGGATCGCAACGCCGCGATCCTCGGCCGCATTCCCGCAGGACATTGGGGCCGGCCGGACGAACTGGGCGGTGCGGCCGTCTTCCTGGCGTCGCCGGCATCGGACTATGTTCACGGCGTCGTGCTACCGGTCGACGGCGGCTGGCTCGCCCGCTGAGCAGAATTTCCGGCGGACACTTGCCACGGCAAGTTCCGTCGGAAGGGCTCCGTTGCGGCGGGTGCAGATTCCGATGAGCAGGTTGAAGATTTATTTGTTGCCAACCAAACTCATGTTTATTATCGAGTGGCCGTGAAAGAGATCGGGCCAATCCGGTCTTCCGTTCCGGAGCCCGGGTCGTCGTGAACGACCAGGCTCGCATTCCGGAGAGCCTGAAAATGTCGATAGCGCCCGCCCGTCTTCCACATCGCCCTCTGCTGGCGCCTGCCCTCCTTGGCGCCTTGCTGCTCGCCCTGCCCGCGCAGGCGCAGGATGTCGCGCCGCCGCCGGCGGTCTCGCCGGCCAGCCCCGCCGAACCCGCAGCGCAGACGCCGCCCGTCCCGGTACAGGCCCCGGCCGTCGCGCCCGCCCCCGAAGCCGGCGGCAATCAGGCGACCACCACAGAAGCTGCACCTCCGGCCGCGGCTGCGCAGGCGCCGGCACCCGCTTCCGATCAGCCGGCACCCGCGGCGGCACCCGGGCTGCCGGGCCCCGTCGACGCGACAGCTTCCACGAATGCAGAGGCCGCGACCGGAGCGCCGGACGCGACCGAGGCCCCGGCTGTCGGCGTCCCGGCAATGATGCAGGATCTGCTGCCGGCCGGCGAACGCTCCGACATCCCGCACGACCTGTCGCCATGGGGAATGTTCATGGCCGCCGACTGGGTGGTCAAGGCCGTGATGATCGGTCTTGCCTTCGCCTCGCTGGTAACCTGGACCGTCTGGCTGGCAAAGACGCTGGAGCTTGCCGGTGCCCGGGCGCGTGCAGGCGGCACGCTGAAGATCATCCGCGGCTCCGCGACCCTTGCCGACGCTATCAACGAGCTTGGCAAGCGCGGCGGTCCCGCGGCCCTGATGCTGCGTTCGGCAGCCGACGAGGTACGCCTCTCGGAAGCAGCGCTCGATCACGCCGATAACGGCGGGGTGAAGGAACGGGTCGCCTCCGCGCTCTCCCGCATCGAATCCTATGCCGGCCGGCGCATGTCGCGCGGCACCGGGGTTCTTGCAACGATCGGCTCCACCGCTCCCTTCGTCGGCCTGTTCGGAACGGTCTGGGGGATCATGAACTCCTTCATCGGGATCTCGGAATCGCAGACGACGAACCTCGCGGTCGTGGCACCCGGCATCGCCGAAGCCCTCCTTGCGACCGCCATCGGCCTTGTCGCCGCGATCCCGGCCGTCGTCATCTATAACGTCTTTGCCCGTTCTATCACCGGCTACCGCCAGCTCCTGGCTGATGCGGCCGCAGGCGTCGAGCGGCTGGTCAGCCGCGACCTCGACTTCCGCAAGGTGCCGCCCGGCAGCCGCAAGGCGACCGTCTCTCTCGTGGCGGGAGAATGATCCATGGCCGGCGGCATCCGCGAAAACCACGGTGACGAACTCGCCGAGAACCACGAGATCAACGTAACGCCGTTCATCGACGTGATGCTGGTGCTGCTGATCATCTTCATGGTGGCGGCGCCGCTCGCAACGGTGGACGTGAACGTCGACCTTCCCGCCTCCTCGGCGCAGCCGGCCGAGCGGCCGGACGAGCCACTCTACCTCACCGTCAAGGAAGACCTCGGCCTCAATCTCGGAAATGACCCGGTCCAGCGCGAGCAGCTGGCGATGACCCTCGACCGGGTGACCGAAGGCGACAAGGACACGCGGATCTTCCTGCGCGCCGACAAGGCGATCGAGTACGGCCAGTTCATGGAAGTCATGAACCTGCTGCGCGACGCCGGCTACCTCAAGATCGCGCTTGTTGGCCTGGAGACGCTCCCCGGTGCAGCGCCCGCCGCGCCGGCGCAGGCGGCCCCGGCAGTTTCTCCAGCGAGCGGAGGAACGCAATGACGCTCCTCGCCCCCCGGCCGGGCCGCGCCGGCCGGTTCGGAGAACTGGCGCTCTGGTCGTCGGCGGCAATCATCGTCCTGACGGCGCATATTGCCGGGGCCGCAGTCCTGCTGCGCCACGAGCCCGAGGCCGCGGCCGACCAGGGACCGCCTGCCGCGATCATGATCGAGCTTGCGGCCGAGCCGGAAGCTGCGAATACCGAAGAGGACCAGGTCGCGACGGACGAAACAGATACCCGGGAAGTCGCCAGCAACCAGACGGAGCCCGTCGAGGAGCCGCTGCCCGAACCACTGCCGGAACCGTTGCCCGAGCCTGTGGACCCTCCGCCTCCGGAAGAGATCGCCGAGCCGATCGAACCGACCCCGGAACCCGAGCCCGTTCGGCCGGAGCCCGAGATCACCGAAACCATTCCCGAGCCGCCGCTGGAGCCGGTCGAAGAAATCGACCCGATCGAAGAGCAGATGATCGCGGCGCTGGAGAATGTGGAAGTCCCCCTGCCCGTCTCGCGACCTCCTCCACCGCCGGAGCCGAAGAAGCAGCCCCCGAAGCGCGTCCAGAAGCAGCCCCAGGCCTCCAAGGCGACGCAGCAGGCCAAGCTCCAGACGAAGCCCTCCGAACGCACGGCGGCCAGCCAGACGACCGTTGGCTCCACGCAGTCGTCCGTATCGCCCGCAAAATGGAGGTCCCGCGTACGGGCGAAGATCATGCGCAACACGCGTAGGTGCCCTGGTAATGATACTGGGACTGCCGCCGTTCGATTTAACTTCGACGGCAAGGGCAATATCACGAATGTCTCGCTCTCGCGGTCTTCGGGGAACTCTGCGATCGACAATTACATTGTCGGCGCCGTTCGCCGCGCGTCGCCGATTCCGGCACCGCCTGAGGGGGTTGCGGGCTATCTCGACCAGGGGCTGGAATGCAACTGAGATCGGCTGCGTAGCCGGGCGCACTGCGCTCGGCGGCACGCCT
>JAEZHO010000372.1 GCA_023416545.1 Pseudomonadota bacterium | reverse complement strand
TCGTTGCGCTTCAGCGCCTCGTCGACAATGAGGGAATCGACCTTGATGTCGCGCTCGCCACCGCCGGCGGCGACGATCATGTCCATGGAGGCGCAGGCGTCCGCATCCTCCTTCAGTCCGGCATCGTCCAGCGCCAGCCCGGCCGCAAACACGCCGAGCCGCTGCCAGTTCTCCATCTGCCGCTGGTCGCCGCGCTTCGGGATCTGCTGCGACCAGTCGATCTCCGGCATGGGATGGACGGGATAGGGCGCGAAGCGCTCGGCATCGATCCGCGGCGGCTCGACCTGCGAGGCCGACAGGAGCGCAACATGCGGTTCCTTGCCGACTCCGTAGCAGGTGACGATCCCGACACCGGTGATCACGACATCATTGTCAGACTTGCTCATCCTGTCCTCATTGCCTGGCGTTCACGCGCCAGCTTGAAGCGCGTCCATGAGCCCGACTTCTTCTGCACGCCTGCGAACGATATCGGCAAGCGGCACTTCGCTGAACGGCATGGTGCGCAGCTTCAGTTGCGCATCGCAGACCTTCTTGCCGCCCGAAGTTATCTTCGCCTTCGTGACGGCGTAGCCGGAACCCTCATGCTCCAGAAACGCCTCTATGTCGAGGACGGCTTCCGGCTCGACGAAGGAGCGCATCTTGGCACCGTCCACCGACATCAGGAACGGCATCGCCGCAAAATCGGTCGCGGCAAGAACCAGCATCCCGGAGGCCTGCGCCATCGTCTCGATCAAGAGAACACCGGGCACCAGGGGCATACCGGGAAAGTGACCTTCGAACACAGGGCTCTTTGCCGGAACGACCGACCGCGCTTTCAGCGTGCCGGTGGAAAGCTCGACAGCCTCCACCCGGTCGATCATCTGGAAATATTCAAGAAGCATGATGCCTGGGAACGGCGTCTCAGCCTTTCGCCGCCCTCAGTTCGTCGATCTTGGCGCAGAGGTTCTTGAGGACGAAATACTCCTCGGTCGAAACCTTGCCCTCGTTGACTTCCTGCGTCCACTGCTCGAGCGGAATCTTGATGCCGAATTCCTTGTCGATCGCAAAAACGATGTCGAGGAAGTCGAGGCTGTCGATGCCGAGGTCGTCGATCGTGTGGCTCTCCGGCGTGATCGTCTCGCGGTCGATCTCGCTGGTTTCCGCAATGATGTCGGCAACTTTGTCGAATGTAGCAGTCACGCCAATGTCCTCTGATATAACGATTCAGCGTCCCACATAGGGAAAACTGGGGCAAATGCCAATCCCCGTTGGCCCCGCCGGAACATTTGGCCTCCGACTGTTGCCGAAGGTGGCCGAGCCGTTTACGGTCCGGGCAAGGTGCAAAGTGTCGCAGCGACGTTTTCGCCAATTGTTGATTCAGATCAATCCGGTCCATTAGCAGTTGACCAAAATCAACTTCATATCGCAATCGCAAAACCGACCGAGGCAAACAGATGGACATGCAGATCAAGGAGACCCAGAACAGGGAAATCCCCGCCGTCTGCCGTTCCTGCGAGGCTCGGCACGGAGGCATTTGCTCGGCGCTCACATCCGCGCAGCTCGCCGAACTGAGCAAGCACTCGTCACGCCGTAAGGTCGAGGCCGGAAACGAGGTGATCGGTCAGGGTGAGAGCATCACGTCCTACAGCAGCATCCTGAATGGTGTTGTGAAGCTGTCGAAGGTCATGGCGGACGGGCGCCAACAGATTGTCGGCCTGCAGTTCGCGCCGGATTTCCTGGGCCGACCGTTTCTCGGGGAAAGCCGCATGAGCGCCGAAGCCGCCGTCGATACGGAAATCTGCGTGTTTCCTCGCCGCGCGATCGAGCGGCTTATGCATGATGCGCCCAATCTCGAGCGCCTCCTCCACAATCAGGCGCTCGAGGAGCTGGACGATGCGCGCGACTGGATGCTGACGCTCGGCCGCAAGACCGCGCAGGAAAAGGTTGCGAGCTTCCTGTGGCTGATCGCCAACCACAGCGATCCGGAAAAGGGCGACAAGAGCTTCTTCGAGCTTCCCCTCTCCCGCTCCGACATTGCAGACTTCCTCGGGCTGACGATCGAGACAGTGAGCCGCCAGATGACGAAGCTGCGCAAGGACGGCATCATCCAGATCGAGAACAACCGTCACATCACCGTGCCGGACCTTGAGAGACTGGCCGACGCGGCAGGCATCGACCAGTAGTCCGGCGTTCAGGCAGCCCTGCCCTCGACAATGGCGGCCCGGATGACTTCGAGCACGCGATCGCCATCGACATCGGTGCATACGAGCTGGCTCGGGTGACCGTCCCAGTGACCGGGCGGAAATAGCTTGCCGTCCGGCTTCTGGATCGTCTGGCCATCGGCGATCCCGCCGCAGACGACCCGTACCGGCCCGCTGCGCGTCTCGAACAGGTGCGGAGCAACGAGATAGACGCAGGCGCAACTGTCGTGGATCACCATGCCGTCGCCGACGCGGTGCTTGTAGAACTCGATGTAGAACTGCGAGATGTCGGACAGCAGCTGCACCGCCTTGCCACCCACCGCCGCCATCTCGGACAGATAGCCGCTGGTCATCACCGTCTTCAGCGTTACGTCGAGGCCGACGACCGTGACGCGCCATGGCGCCGTGAAGACGAGGTCGGCCGCTTCCGGATCGCCATGGATGTTGGCCTCGGCCGCCGGGCTGACATTCCCGTTCAGCTCGAAGGCGCCGCCCATCACGATCACGTCCTTCACCAGCGCCGCGAAATCCGGGTCCGCCTTCAGCGCCAGGGCAAGGTTCGTCATGCGCCCCACCGCAACCAGCGTCACTTCGCCGGGATTCTCCCTGACCGTATCGATGATGAACCGCCAGGCGGGACGCGGGTCCGGCGCAGCGTTGATCGTCTCCGGCAGAGGAATGTCGCCGAGCCCGTTTTCGCCGTGAATGAACGTCGGCCAGTGTCCTTCCGGACGAGCGGGATCGAAGGTCACGCCGGCGCCCTGCGCGACCGGTGCTGCAATCCCCCATTCGTCCTTGAGGAAGAGCGCATTGCGCGTCGTAAGCTCGATCGGCGCATTCCCGAAGACGGTGGTCACCCCGATGAGATCGACCTCCGGATGCTTGTGGAGGAAAAGCAGCGCCATCGCATCGTCGATGCCCGGATCCGTATCGAATATGACCTTGTGCATGT
>JAEZHO010000252.1 GCA_023416545.1 Pseudomonadota bacterium | reverse complement strand
GGCCGGCGCTGGTGATGATCGGGCAGTCTCTGCTCGTCCTCGTCTGCCTTCTGGTCTTCATCGCCTATATCCTCTACGCCGACCGCAAGATCTGGGCGGCTGTCCAGCTTCGCCGTGGTCCGAACGTGGTCGGTCCCTGGGGACTGTTCCAGTCGTTCGCCGACCTCCTGAAGTTCGTCTTCAAGGAGCCGATCATTCCGTCGGGTGCCAACAAGGGCGTCTTTCTCCTTGCCCCGCTCGTGGCGGTGACGCTGGCGCTCGCCACCTGGGCGGTGATCCCGTTCAACGAGAACTGGGTGATCGCCAACATCAATGTCGGCATCCTCTACGTGTTCGCCATCTCTTCGCTGGAAGTCTACGGCGTGATCATGTCGGGCTGGGCGTCGAACTCGAAGTACCCGTTCCTCGGCGCGCTTCGTTCCGCCGCGCAGATGGTGTCCTACGAAGTATCGATCGGCTTCGTCATCGTCACCGTTCTTCTCTGTGTCGGCTCGCTGAACCTCTCCGACATGGTCTTCGCGCAGAGGGACGGCCTCGGCACGATGATGGGCCTGCCGAACTCCTTCCTCGACTGGCACTGGCTGCCGCTCTTCCCGATGTTCGTCATCTTCATCATCTCGGGCCTCGCCGAGACCAACCGACCGCCCTTCGACCTTCCGGAAGCGGAATCCGAACTGGTGGCCGGCTACATGGTCGAATATTCCTCGGCCCCGTACATGATGCTGATGCTCGGCGAGTATGCGGCGATCCTGCTGATCTGCTCGCTGACGACGATCCTCTTCCTCGGCGGCTGGCTGCCCCCGGTCGATATCTGGATCCTCAACTGGGTCCCGGGCATCATCTGGTTCATCCTCAAGGTGCTCTTCGTCTTCTTCATCTTCTCGATGGTGAAGGCATTCGTACCGCGCTACCGCTACGACCAGCTGATGCGGCTGGGCTGGAAGGTCTTCCTTCCGCTCTCGCTGGCCATGGTCATCATTACCGCATTCGTGCTCAAGCTGATGGGGTGGGCATAACATGGCCCGCCTTCTCTCGAGCCCTACTGGAGAATAACGATGGCAAGTGTGACTCAGGCCGTCAGTTCGCTTTTCCTGAAGGAGTTCGTCGGCGCCTTCTTCCTGTCGATGCGCTACTTCTTCCGGCCCAAGGCGACGGTGAACTACCCGTTCGAGAAGAACCCGGTATCGCCGCGCTTCCGTGGGGAGCACGCGCTGCGCCGCTATCCGAACGGCGAGGAACGCTGCATCGCCTGCAAGCTGTGCGAGGCGATCTGTCCCGCGCAGGCGATCACGATCGAGGCCGGGCCCCGCCGTAACGACGGAACCCGCCGCACCGTGCGCTACGACATCGACATGGTGAAGTGCATCTATTGCGGCTTCTGCCAGGAGGCGTGCCCGGTGGATGCGATCGTCGAGGGCCCGAACTTCGAGTTCTCCACCGAGACGCGCGAAGAGCTCTACTACGACAAGGCGCGGCTTCTGGAGAACGGCGACCGCTGGGAGCGCGAGATCGCGCGCAACATGGCGCAGGACGCGCCGTACCGCTGACGCACGGGCCACCGTCCGACGGTGGCCGCACATGCAATGTATTTCCGGCACGCCGCGGGCGGCCGGATGAAGCGGGGAGAGGCGAAAGCCGATCCCCGATGAGGACGAAAAGGCACCACGATGGGTCTGCAGGCTGTTTTCTTCTATCTCTTTGCGTTCGTCGCGGTGGCGTCGGCCTTCATGGTCATCTCGTCACGCAACCCGGTTCATTCGGTTCTGTTCCTGATCCTGGTGTTCTTCAACGCGGCCGGCCTGTTCCTGCTGACCGGTGCGGAGTTCCTGGCGATGATCCTGCTGGTGGTATACATCGGCGCGGTCGCGGTGCTCTTCCTCTTCGTGGTCATGATGCTCGACATCGACTTCGCGGAACTGAGGGCAGGGGTGCTGCAGTATGCGCCGGTCGGCATCCTGATCGGGCTGATCGTCGCGGCCGAGCTGATCATCGTGATCGGCGGCAGCGTCCTGACGCCGCAGGCGGCGGAAGCCATCACCATGCCGATCCCGAACCCGGCGGAACGCACCAACACGGCGGCGCTGGGAGACGTTCTCTATACCCACTACGTCTACTTCTTCCAGATCGCCGGTCTCGTGCTGCTGGTCGCCATGATCGGCGCCATCGTACTGACCCTCCGCCACCGCACGCACATCAAGCGCCAGGACGTCTCCCGCCAGGTTGCCCGCACGCCGGAGACCGCCGTCGAGGTGGTCAAGGTGAAGTCGGGCCAGGGTCTCTGAGGCAGGCGAAGAAGGAAACGGACATGGAAATCGCTCTCTCCCACTACCTCACCGTCAGCGCCATCCTCTTCATCCTCGGCGTGTTCGGCATCTTCCTGAACCGCAAGAACGTCATCATCATCCTGATGTCGATCGAGCTGATCCTGCTGTCGGTCAACCTGAACATGGTGGCCTTCTCCTCCTACCTGAACGACATCGTCGGGCAGGTGTTCGCACTGTTCATTCTGACCGTCGCGGCTGCCGAAGCGGCCATCGGTCTCGCAATTCTCGTCGTCTTCTACCGCAACCGCGGGTCGATCGCCGTCGAAGACGTCAACATGATGAAGGGCTGATCAGGTCATGATCTACAAGGCAATCGTCTTCCTTCCCCTGATCGGCTTCCTGATCGCCGGCCTGTTCGGCCGGTCGATCGGCGCAAAGGCTTCGGAATACATCACCAGCGGTCTGATGGTGATAGTCGCGATCCTGTCCTGGATCGTCTTCTTCAACGTCGCGATGTCGCATGGCGATGGCCATGAGGTCATCAAGGTCGAGGTCCTGCGCTGGATCCAGTCCGGCGGCATCGACGTCGAGTGGGCCTTCCGGATCGACACGCTGACGGCGGTGATGTTCGTCGTCGTCAACACCGTGTCGTCGCTCGTTCACATTTACTCGATCGGCTACATGCACCACGACCCGCATCGGCCGCGCTTCTTCGCCTACCTGTCGCTGTTCACCTTCGCCATGCTGATGCTGGTGACCTCCGACAACCTGGCGCAGATGTTCTTCGGCTGGGAAGGCGTGGGCCTTGCCTCCTACCTGCTGATCGGCTTCTGGTACAAGAAGCCCTCCGCCACGGCTGCCGCGATGAAGGCATTCATCGTCAACCGCGTCGGCGACTTCGGCTTCCTTCTCGGCATTGCCGGCATCTTCATGCTGTTCGGCTCGATCAACCTCGAGACGATCTTCGCCGCAGCCGCCAACTATATCCCCGCCGCAGGTGCCGCCGACAGCGGTGAAGTGATCGCCAACATCTTCGGCATGGAGCTGACCCGCGCCGGTGCGCTGACCGTCATCTGCCTCCTGCTCTTCATGGGTGCTATGGGCAAGTCGGCGCAGTTCCTGCTGCACACCTGGCTTCCGGACGCCATGGAAGGCCCGACCCCGGTCTCGGCGCTCATCCATGCCGCCACCATGGTCACCGCCGGCGTCTTCCTCGTCGCCCGCATGTCGCCGATCTTCGAACTGTCGCCGGACGCGCTGCTGTTCGTCACCATCATCGGTGCGATCACCGCATTCTTCGCCGCGACCGTCGGTCTCGTGCAGAACGACATCAAGCGCGTCATCGCCTATTCCACCTGCTCGCAGCTCGGCTACATGTTCGTCGCGCTGGGGGTAGGGGCCTATGGCGCCGCGATCTTCCACCTGTTCACCCACGCCTTCTTCAAGGCGCTGCTCTTCCTTGGAGCAGGCTCCGTGATCCACGCCGTCGATGGCGAGCAGGACATGCGTTACATGGGCGGCCTGCGCAAGCACATCCCGGTCACCTTCTGGATGATGACGATCGGCACGCTGGCGCTGACGGGCGTCGGCATCCCGGGTACGATGATCGGCTTCGCCGGCTTCTTCTCGAAGGATTTCATCATCGAGTCCGCCTATGCCTCGCATTCGGTGGCCGCTGGCTTTGCCTTCACGCTGCTGGTAATCGCGGCGCTGTTCACGAGCTTCTACTCGTGGCGGCTCGCCTTCCTTACCTTCTTCGGCAAGCCGCGGGCCTCGGCCGACGTGATGCACCACGTCCATGAATCGCCCCAGGTCATGCTGGTGCCGCTCTACATCCTCGCCATCGGCGCGGTCGGTGCCGGCGTCGTGTTCCAGGGCTATTTCTTCGGCCACGAGTACAACGAGTTCTGGAAGGGCGCGCTCTTCACGCTGCCCGACAACCAGATCCTCGAGGAGTTCCACCACGTGCCGCTGCTGGTCAAGTGGAGCCCGTTCATCGCCATGGCGGTTGGCTTCGCGACGGCCTGGTACTTCTACATCAAGTCGCCGGAGACCCCGCGTCGCCTGGCCGCGTCGCAAAAGGTCCTCTACGAGTTCCTGCTCAACAAGTGGTACTTCGACGAGATCTACGACTTCCTGTTCGTGCGGTCCGCCAAGGCTCTCGGTCGCTTCCTCTGGAAGAAGGGTGACATCGGCATCATCGATACCTATGGCCCGAACGGCGTCGCCGCGCGCGTCGTCGACGTGACCCGCAGCGTCGTGCGCCTGCAGTCCGGCTACCTCTATCACTATGCGTTCGCGATGCTGATCGGCGTCGCCGCCCTCGTCACCTGGATGATGCTCGGGAGCTCAATGTAATGACCGACTGGCCAATTCTCTTGACGGTCACCTTCCTGCCGCTCGTCGGCGTGTTCCTCCTCCTGCTCACCCGCGAGGACAGCACCTACGGGCGCCGCAATATCCTGAACGTCTCGCTGCTGACGACGGTCTTCACCTTTGTCGTCTCGCTCTTCATCTGGATCGGCTTCGACAATTCGAACCCCGGCTTCCAGATGGTCGAGAAGCATGCCTGGCTGACGACCGGAATTTCCTACCACCTCGGGGTGGACGGCATTTCCATGCTGTTCGTCATCCTGACGACGTTCCTCATGCCCTTCTGCGTGCTGGCAAGCTGGCAGTCGGTCGAGAAGCGGCTGAAGGAATACATGATCGCCTTCCTGCTCCTGGAAGTCGTCATGGTCGGCGTGTTCGTCTCGCTCGACATCGTCCTCTTCTACGTCTTCTTCGAAGCGACGCTGATCCCGATGTTCGTCATCATCGGCGTCTGGGGCGGCAAGGATCGCGTGTACGCGTCCTACAAGTTCTTCCTCTACACGCTTGCCGGTTCGGTGCTGATGATGCTCGCCATCATGGCCATGTACTGGCAGGCCGGCACGACCGACATGGTCGAGCTGCTGAAGTTCAACTTCCCGGCCAACCTGCAGACGTGGCTGTGGCTGGCTGCCTTTGCAGCCTTCGCGGTGAAGATGCCGATGTGGCCGGTCCACACCTGGCTTCCGGATGCGCACGTGCAGGCGCCGACGGCCGGTTCCGTCATCCTGGCCGGCGTCATGCTGAAGCTCGGCGGCTACGGCTTCATCCGTATCTCGCTCGCCATGTTCCCGCTGGCGTCGGACTACTTCGCGCCCTTCGTCTTCACGCTCTCGGTGCTGGCGATCATCTACACCTCGCTGGTGGCGTTGATGCAGGACGACATCAAGAAGCTGATCGCCTACTCCTCGGTCGCGCACATGGGCTATGTCACCATGGGCATCTTCGCCGCCAACGTGCAGGGCGTGCAGGGCGCGATCTTCCAGATGCTGTCGCACGGCATCGTTTCGGGCGCTCTCTTCCTCTGCGTCGGCGTCATCTATGACCGCCTCCATACCCGCGAGATCTCGGCCTATGGCGGGCTCGTCAACAACATGCCGAAATATGCCGTCGCCTTCATGGTCTTCACCATGGCGAATGTCGGCCTGCCCGGCACGTCGGGCTTCGTCGGCGAATTCCTGACCGTGATCGGGGTCTTCCAGGTCAACACCTGGGTTGCGCTCTTCGCCGCGACGGGCGTTATCCTTTCGGCCTGCTACGCGCTCTGGCTCTACCGCCGGGTGATCTTCGGCGGGCTGGAGAAGGAAAGCCTCAAGGGCCTCCTCGACCTGACGACCCGCGAGAAGCTGATCCTCTACCCGCTGATGGTGCTGACGATCTTCTACGGGGTCTATCCCGCACCGATCTTCGATGCGACGTCGGCGTCGGTGGATCTGCTTGTGAACAATTACGCCGCCGCCCTGCAGGCTGCGCAAGACCTTGCACTGACAGTGCACTGAGACAGGACATAATCGGACATGAGCTCTGAACTTCTCCTCGCTAGCCTGCAACTGTCCATGCCGGAAATCATTCTGGCGGTGGGAGCGCTCGCGCTCCTGATGATCGGCGTCTTCTCCGGCGACCGTTCCGCACCGACGGTTACCGGCCTTGCCGTTGCCCTGCTGATCGCGGCGGGCCTCTGGCTGGTTCTGGCGCCGGGCGAGGGCGAGGCCTATGGCGGCGCCTTCCTGCTCGATCCCTTCGCGCGGTTCATGAAGGTCGTCGCCCTGATCGGCTCGGTGACGGCGATGATCATGACGGTCGGCCACGCCCGCTCCGAACAGCTCGACCGCTTCGAGTTCCCGGTCCTGATGGTGCTGGCGACTCTGGGCATGATGCTCCTGATCTCAGCCAACGACCTCCTGGCCCTTTATCTCGGCCTCGAGCTCATGTCGCTGGCGCTCTATGTCTGCGCCGCGATCAACCGCGACAGCCTCCGCTCGACCGAATCCGGCCTGAAGTACTTCGTGCTGGGTTCGCTCTCCTCGGGCATGCTGCTCTACGGCTGCTCGCTGGTCTACGGCTTCACCGGCAATACCGGCTTCGACGAGATCGCCGCGGTTCTCTCCTCCGAGACCCGTTCGCTGGGCCTCGTCTTCGGTCTCGTCTTCGTGCTCGCCGGCGTCTGCTTCAAGATTTCGGCCGTGCCGTTCCACATGTGGACGCCGGACGTCTACGAAGGCGCGCCGAC
>JAEZHO010000245.1 GCA_023416545.1 Pseudomonadota bacterium | reverse complement strand
ACCATGGAGCGCAGGCCGTTGGCGCGCTGCGAAGACAGATGCTCCACCAGGCCGATGCGGTCAAAGATCTCGATCGCATCGGTGCTGGCGATCTCGGATGCGCGCTTGCCGGAATAGACGGCGAGCACGATCGCCACCAGGCCGCGCACGATATGGGCGTCGGAAACGCCTTCGAAGGTGAGGACAGGGTCGGCGCTGCCGTCTTCCGGATGGCTGACGAGCCAGACCTGGCTGGCGCAGCCATGGACCTTGTTCTGGGCGGTGCGCTTGTCTTCCGGCAGTTCCGGCAAGGCCTTGCCCAGTTCGATGACATACCGGTACCGGTCCTCCCACTCGTCGAGGAAGGCAAAGTCGTCGATGATCTGCTCGAGCGTCGCCATGGAAATGCTCCATCCTTGTCTTGCCACGCATATAGGGATGATCGGTCCCCGGGTGAACAGAAAAAAGGCCGTGAGGCGTTAAACCTCACGGCTCAGCAAAGGCTGAAGCTGGGCAGGCAGTCCGGCGCCGGAGCCTGGAAGGCTGGTCTGCGGCGCAAGGAGGGAAATTCGAATGGGCGGAGCGTGGCGCTAGTGCTGCGCTAGTTCTGGGCCGGGCGCTTCATCGGAACCGGCACGCCTGCGGCAGGCGCGGCGTCGGTCGGGGCATCGGTCGGGGCGGCGACGGGCCGGGTGGAAGCAGTGGTGAGCGGCTTTTCCGGCATCGGCTGGGGATCGGCGACGGCTGCGACCGCCGGGGTCTCGTCGGCGAACTGCTGGTCAAGCAGTTCAAAGGCGACGCGGGCGCCCTCCTTGGCGCGCTGGCCGAGAACGGTCAGCGATTCCGCGCCCTTCTCGCAGACCTGCGGCTTCTCGATGCAGATGGCGCTGAGATACTGGTAGGCCTGGGCGGCGGCCGAGACGGCGTCCTGCATCTCGATCTGCTGGCTGCCGGCGACCTCTTCGGCCGGCCGGCCGCTGAAGTAGGAAAGGCCCACCAGCACCATCGCGAATGTCATACCGGTCTTGATAACGAACCACATGTTCCTGTCCACCACCCGTAAATGCCCGTGAATGCCCTTGAACACACCTGGGCCGCCGGGTCGCTCCCGGTCTTGAAGCCAACCTAGCCGCGAGAAGCGAATCGGCCTTTGACGCGCGTCCGACAATTTTCGAGGAATTTATCTAAAATGCGATCTATTCGACATCGGCCTGGAGCATTCGTCGCAAATCCTGCGCTGCACCGTTAAGCATAATGGCGGCCGGGCTGCGGCGTTCCCGGGGGTTTTGCCGCCCGGTGTCGCCACAATCGTTAACGTGATCTGAAAAATGCAACCAATTCCGTCGCTTACGCCCCGTTAACCACGACGGGAATTGCTCGGCGGAATGCGTTCCAAATCGGGAAATCGGGGTCCCGGGGGGTGGCCGGGAGCCCCTTGTTTTATACTTTCCTTAAGCCGGCCGGCAGTAAGGTCGGGCTGTATCAAATGGCGTCAGGGTATTGCGTGCGCACAGTTGCAGACATCGCTGGAGGGGCGGTCGCGGAGATCGACCGGATCGCCGCCCGCTGGCTTGACGGCCTCGGGCAGCCGCGCGAAAGCCGCGTGCGCGACGTGTATCTTCTGCGCATGATGGTTCTCGGTGCGGTCGCCTGCGCGCTCGCGGCGCCTGCCGTCCTTACCCTCGTCCTGCCGACGTCCCTTGCCATTCCGGTCGGCGCGACGCTCGTCGCCGCCGTCTTCCTGGCGCTCGTCGCGGCAACCTTCGCCTGCGTCCGCGCGCCGGCGGCCGCAACCGCCCCGGATGCCATGGAAACGCTGGTCTTCGATGCCTGCGCGGGCCTCTCGCTCATGCTCGACAGCCGCGGCGTGGTGACGAAATGCGGCGGTCGCGACCGCAAGAGCTTCCCGCCCGCGCTGCAGCAGCCCTGCGGCCAGCGCCTCGCCGAACTCGTCCACGTTTCCGATCGCATCGCCCTTGTCCATGCCTTCGACACGCTTCGCCAGGGTGCCGGGTCCGCTTCCGCGTCGGTGCGCGTCCAGGGTCCCTACAGCGCCTCCGAGGGACGCCAGTTCCTCCATCTCGGCCTTGAACTGACGGCTCTGCGCCACGCGGACGGCGAACTCGCCGCCGTCTTCGCCCAGCTGCGCGACATTTCCGCTGATGAGGCGCTCCGCCGCGAGGCTGCCGAGCGCATCTCGGAAGCCCGCTCCGCCCACGAGTCGAAGTCGCGCTTCCTCGCCGCCGTCAGCCATGAGCTGCGCACGCCGCTCAACGCCATTCTCGGCTTCTCGGATGTGCTGGCCGGCGAATATTTCGGCCGGCTCGAAACCGACCGCCAGAAGGAATATGTCGGCCTGATCCGCCAGTCGGGCGCGCATCTCCTGTCGATCGTCAACACCATGCTCGACATGAGCAAGATCGAGGCCGGCCATTACGAACTGCTGGCCGAGCCCTTCGCCATCGCCGACGTCGTGGAATCCTGCCGTGCCATGCTCGATCTGCAGGCAAGGGGCAAGGGCGTCACCCTCACGGCGCGCACCGCCAAGGGCCTCGGCGAGGTCGTCGCCGACCGCCGCGCCGTCAAGCAGGTGCTGATCAACCTGGCCGGCAACGCCATCAAGTTCACCGGCGACGGCGGCATCGTCACCATCGACGCCACGCAGGCCGGCAGCGACTTCGTGCTCACCGTCAGCGATACCGGCATCGGCATCCCCGCCGACAAGCTCGAACTCCTCGGACGGCCCTTCATGCAGGTCCAGGACGGCATCACGCGCCAGTACGAGGGAACCGGGCTCGGCCTGGCCCTGGTGAAGGGACTTGTTGCATTGCACGGCGGACGGCTGCATATCAGGAGCACGGCCGGCGAGGGGACAGTGATCACCGTGACGCTTCCCGCCGACGGCCGCGGAATTGCAGCCCCGGGCGAAGCGGGAGAAGGCTCTTCGGTGGAGTTTCCGCCACGCCTGCGCAATACCACCCCATCGACCATGAAGGACGTACAGGACATTCGCAATGACGACGCCGCGAAAGCGAAAATCGCCTGACAGGAAGAAGAAGGTCCAGGAACCAGGTGTCCTGACCCGGATCTTCCAGGCAACCGGGCGGGTGGCGGCGCGTCACCCCCGGCTGGTCTTCGGCGTGTCCGGTTTTGCGGTCGTCTTCGGCTTCGTCGCCGCCAATGCGCTCTGGTACCAGCCCTATACCCATCCGGCGCCCTTCCTCGCGACCCGCGATCCCGACGATCCGAACGGCATTGCCGGCTTTCGTCCGGCCCGTCCGGTGCCGCCGCAGGAGATGACGACCTTCCGCATCGCCCGCGAGGACCCGGCAGCCGCCACGACCTCGCGGTCGCCGGAACCCGTGTCTCCCGCCGCGACCTCCGCCGCGCCGCGCGAACTCGTCGCCGAGGTGCAGCGCCAGCTCATCCGCCGCGGCCTCTACCAGGGCGCCGACGACGGGCTGGTCGGCCCGCAGACGACGGCCGCCATCCTGTTCTTCGAGGAGGCCGAAGGCCTGCCGCAGACCGGCCAGCCGACGCCCGAACTTCTCGCGGCTCTTGGTGCACCCCTGGGTACCCCGCTGGGTGCCCCGCTCGATGCCGCCCCCGCGTCGCCGGCAC
>JAEZHO010000223.1 GCA_023416545.1 Pseudomonadota bacterium | reverse complement strand
GTCCCGGCGGTATATTCGATCTTGGAGGCACCGCCGCCCCGGCACTCCGCCTTGTTGCGAATGCAGAAAATCTGATAGCCGGCCGGTGCCGCGAGCGTCCGCGAGGCCTGTGGCTTGGCGCTCCGTGCGGCGCCGAGGCTGATTGCTTCCGCCGAGGTGGCCATGGCGGCGAGTGCCGCGAATGCGATCGCAAACTTCCTGAACATGATGCGTCCCTGCCTGTCTGAGCCGTTTCTTGTCGTTCGTCTGCCGGCTCATCCGGCGGCAAGGGCGTGATGCCCGTGAGGTCACATGCCTCACCCACGCCGATACCATTAGCCGATGCTCATCTGCATCCGCTTAAGGCAATCGCTAAACTTTTCCGGAACTGACCGTTTTGAACCGAAAGCCGCCCGGCGGGAACGACAGGCTATTCCTCGCCGGCAATCCGGATCTGCAGCTTGACGTCCGAGGCGTTGCCGGCCGCCGCACGCTGGAAGGCTGCAATCGAATCCTCGAACGCATAGACCCCGGTGATCAGCGGCTTGAGATCGACCTTGCCCGAAGCGATCAGTTCCAGCGACCGGTCGAAGATGTTGGCATAGCGGAAGACGGTCTCGATGCGCACTTCCCTGGAGATCGCGCCGGCGACGTCGAAGGCGGCCTTCTCCACCGGCAGGCCCACAAGCACCACCGCGCCGCCGGGTCGGACGATGTCAAACAGCCCGTCGAAGGCCCTCAGGCTGCCGCTTGCCTCGAAGACGATGTCGGCACCCCATCCGCCCGTCTCGTCGGCGATGACGTCGGCGAGCGACCGCTCGTTGATATTCACCGGGACGATACCGGGATAGCGACCGGCGATCGCCAGCTTTTCGGCGCTGAGGTCGGAGATGAAGACGCGGGCGCAGCCGCCGGCCAGGGCTGCCAGCGCCACCATGATGCCGATCGGCCCGCAGCCGATCACCGCCGCCACGTCGCCCGGCCGGATGCGCGCCTTCGTCGCCGCCTGCATGCCGATCGCGAAGGGCTCGACCATGGCGCCCTCGGCAAAGGAGACATTGTCCGGCAGCCTGTAGGTGAACGCGGCCGGATGGACGGCATAGGGGGCGAGGACCCCGTGGACCGGCGGCGTCGCCCAGAAGCGGACGTCCGGATCGACATTGTAGAGGCCGAGCTTGGAGGCCCGCGACGAGAGGTTCGGCACGCCGGGCTCCATGCAGACCCGGTCGCCCACCTTCAGGTGCCTGACCGCGGCTCCGACCTCGACGATCGTGCCGGCGGCCTCGTGGCCGAGAACCATCGGCTCGCGCAGCACGAAGGGGCCGATCGCGCCGTGCGTGTAATAATGCACGTCGCTGCCGCAGACGCCGACCGTATGGATGGCAATCCTCACGTCGTCGGGGCCGACCGTCATCGGCAGGTCGATCTCGCGCAGCGCCAGGACGCCTTTTTCTTCCAGTACCAGTGCCCGCATTCTCATCATCCTCGTGGGTTTGCCGTCCGAGCCTAGCCGATCCGGTAGGGTGTCGTCTCGCGCATATCGGGATCGACGAAGATCCGGCGGCGGAAGGGCGGCACGGCGCGGCTCGCGCAGTTGACCCGCTCGCAGGTGCGGCAGGAAATGCCGATCGGATCGAAGCTCGACCGCTCCGTCAGGTTCAGGTCGTCCGCATAGACGAAGGCCTGCGCATAGGAAATCTCGCAGCCCAGCGCCAGCGCATAGCTCGGCTGCTGGGAGCGGAACCCGCCTAGCCCCTTGTTCACCTCGATGGCGAGGCAGAGATAGCGCGCGCCATCGGGCGTCTCGGCAAGCTGGCGGATGATCCGCCCCGGCGCCTCGAAGGCCCGGTGGGCGTTCCAGAGCGGACAGGCCGCCCCGAAGCGGGCGAACTGGAGCTTGGTCGCGCTATGGCGCTTGGTGATGTTGCCGGCCCGGTCGATGCGGGCGAAGAAGATCGGTACGCCCTTCTGCCCCGGCCTCTGCAGGGTCGAGAGGCGGTGGCAGACCTGCTCCAGCGACGTCCCGAAGCGCGCGGCCAGCAGTTCCATGTCGTGGCGCAGCTCGCGCGCGGAGCGCAGGAAGGCCTGGTAGGGCATGATCAGCGCGCCGGCGAAATAGTTGTGCAGGCCGATGCGACAGATCTCCACCGCCTCCTCGGTGCGGAAGCCGGCGCCTCTGGCGATGGCGTCGACCATGCCTGCGGCATGCAGCTGGGCGATCTTGACCGCGACCTGGAAGTCGCGCGTGGCCGGCGGCGCATAGGGATTGATCGTCAGTATCCGCCCGGCGGGATCGAAGCGCCGCAGGGCATTGTCCTGCATCGGCTGGTAGGCGACCCGGATGCCGTATTGCCGCTCGAGATGATCGGCGAGGACGGCGTGCCGGCTAGCGTCGCCGAGGCCGAGCTCGCCCGCGAGCCGCTCGGCCTCGGTGTCGAGATCGTGGAGGTAGTTGTCGACGAAGTGGAAGAAGTCGCGCACCTCGTCATAGGGCGTCGTCTCCACCGCCGCGGTGCCGCCAGCCGGTCGTCCATGCTCGCCAGCTGTTCGCTGTTTCGCCGATAGGCCTGGTGCACGGTGATCAGCGCATGCGCCAGTCCAGGCGCATTCTGCGTCACCAGCTTGAGTTCGTGGACGCTCGGCGCATAATTGTCGAACAGCGGATCGGAAAGCGCCTCGGCCAGCGCCGACAGAAGGCGGTCGGTCTCCCCGGTCGACAGTTCCGCAAGGTCGAGCTGGAACTTGTCGGCGAGCGCGAGAAGGACCGCCGCCGAGACCGGGCGCTGGTTGTTCTCGATCTGGTTCAGGTAACTGGTCGAAATGCCGATCCGCTCGGCGAACTGGCTTTGCGTCGCATTGCTCGCCGCGCGGAGTTCCCTTACCTTCCGGCCGATGAAAAGCTTGCCGATCGCCATGTTTGCAATTTCGCATTTTCCGCTTTGCAATTTTATAATTTGGCACCAGCACGCGTTCAATGCTTTTCTGCGGCCGGCCGAGGACATAAGGAAGCCGGAATAACCTTGGGAGTTGCCAATGCGCGCAGTGCTGCATGAGTTGGAGAAGCGTCGGTCCGAAGCAAGGCTCGGCGGTGGCGAGAAACGCATCCAGGCGCAGCACGGCAAGGGCAAGCTGACGGCCCGCGAACGGATCGAGGTCCTGCTCGACGAGGGCTCCTTCGAGGAGTTCGACATGTACGTCACCCACCGGGCGGTCGACTTCGGCATGGCCGATCAGAAGATCGCCGGCGACGGGGTCGTCACCGGCTGGGGCACCATCAACGGCCGCCAGGTCTACGTCTTCTCGCAGGATTTCACCGTCCTCGGCGGATCGCTGTCGGAAACGCACGCCCAGAAGATCTGCAAGATCATGGACATGGCGGTGCGCGTCGGGGCGCCGGTGATCGGCCTCAACGATTCGGGCGGCGCGCGCATCCAGGAAGGCGTTTCCTCGCTCGCCGGCTATGCGGAAGTCTTCCGCCGCAATGCCGAGGCCTCCGGCGTCATCCCGCAGATCTCCGTGATCATGGGCCCCTGCGCCGGCGGCGCGGTCTACTCGCCGGCGATGACCGACTTCATCTTCATGGTCCGCGACAGTTCCTACATGTTCGTCACCGGTCCGGACGTCGTGAAGACGGTCACCAACGAGATCGTCACCGCGGAGGAACTCGGCGGCGCCGGGACCCATACAAAGAAATCCTCGGTCGCCGACGCGGCCTACGAGAACGACATCGAGGCCCTTGAGGCGACGCGCCGGCTCTTCGACTTCCTGCCGCTCAACAACCGGGAGAAGCCGCCGGTCCGGCCCTTCCATGACGATCCGTCCCGGGTCGAGATGCGGCTCGACAGCCTGATCCCCGACAGCGCCACCAAGCCATACGACATGAAGGAGCTGATCCTGGCGATCGCCGACGAAGGCGACTTCTTCGAGATCCAGGAAGCCTTCGCCAGGAACATCGTCACCGGTTTCATCCGGATCGAGGGCGAGACGGTCGGCGTCGTCGCCAACCAGCCGATGGTGCTGGCCGGCTGTCTCGACATCGATTCCTCCCGCAAGGCCGCCCGTTTCGTGCGCTTCTGCGACGCCTTTTCCATCCCGATCCTGACGCTTGTGGACGTGCCGGGCTTCCTGCCGGGGACGGCCCAGGAATATAGCGGCGTCATCAAGCACGGCGCCAAGCTCCTCTTCGCCTATTCCGAGGCGACCGTCCCGATGGTGACGCTGATCACCCGCAAGGCCTATGGCGGCGCCTATGACGTGATGGCGTCCAAGCATATCGGCGCCGACATCAACTATGCCTGGCCGTCCGCCGAGATCGCCGTGATGGGGGCGAAGGGCGCAACCGAGATCCTCTACCGCTCGGAACTCTCCGACAAGGAGAAGATCGCCGGCCGCACGGCGGAGTACGAGGAGCGCTTCGCCAACCCGTTCGTCGCCGCCGAGCGCGGATTCATCGACGAGGTGATCATGCCGCATTCCTCGCGGCGCCGCATCGCCCGCGCCTTCGCCTCGCTGCGCAACAAGCGGGTCACGACCCACTGGAAGAAGCACGATACGATCCCGCTTTGAGAAGACCCGGGAATGCCGCCCGGCCGGCCGAACAATTTCGAATGACGTCACGCCCCACCGAAACCTTCCGACAAGGATCGCCCTCATGACCGACACCGAGAAGTTTCCGCCCGAGAAGAACGTGCCCCCCGGCTATGTGCCCCCGAAAGTGTGGACCCTCGAGGCAAGCAATGGCGGGGAATTCGCCGGCGTCAACCGGCCCGTCGCCGGCGCCACGCATGAGAAGGAGTTGCCGGTCGGCAGGCATCCGCTGCAGCTCTATTCCCAGGGCACGCCGAACGGCGTGAAGGTCACCATCCTCCTGGAGGAACTGCTGGCCGCCGGCCACCGGGACGCCGAATACGATGCCTGGCTGGTCCGCATCAACGGCGAGCAGTTCGGCTCCGGCTTCGTGGAGGTCAATCCGAACTCCAAGATCCCGGCGATGATGGACCACCGGCCGAAGGGCGGCGGCGAGCCGCTGCGCATCTTCGAATCCGGTTCGATCCTCCTCTACCTCGCCGAGAAGTTCGGCGCCTTCCTGCCGCAGGAGATCCGGACCCGCACCGAGACGCTCAACTGGCTGTTCTGGCAGATGGGATCGGCGCCCTTCTTCGGTGGCGGCTTCGGCCATTTCTTCACCTATGCGCCGATGAAGATCCGCTACGCGATCGATCGCTATGCGATGGAGGTGAAGCGGCAGATGGACGTGCTGGACCGGCACCTCGCCGGCAACGAGTTCATGGCCGGGTCCGAGTACACGATCGCCGACATGGCGATCTGGCCGTGGTACGGCCGCCTCGCGCTCGACGATTCCTATCCGGATTCGGGCGAGTTCCTGGCGGTCCACGAATATGGGAATGTCCTGCGCTGGGCAAAGCAGGTCGGCGAACGTCCGGCGGTCAAGCGCGGCGGCATGGTCAACCGCCTCTCGGGCGCACCGTCCTCGCAACTGCACGAACGCCACGACGCCTCGGATTTCGAGACGAAGACCCAGGACAAGATCGGCAAGGCCTGAAGGAGAAGAAAATGGCGAACCTGCCCGACATGACGAAGCACCGGGGCTTTCCCTCCGGCATGCCGGGCACCGGCATCCAGTTCACCATCCGGCGTGCCAATCCGAAGGGCGTGACGCCGATCAAGGCGCTGCCCCGCCATGGCCGGCCCGGCACCAAGGAACACCGGATCGATGCGGCCTTCCTGCATGCCCTGTGGCACCATTTCGGGAGCGAGCCCTTCGAGCGCGGCAATCTCGACGCGGCGCGCATCAACCTCCTCTTCGGCCGCGAGATCGTCGCCGCCGAGAAGGAGTTCGACCCGACCTCCTATGAGGCCCTGCTGATGATCAACGAGAAGGTCGCGCGACAGAGCTTCCCGGAATCCTTTGAAGACGTGTTCGAGGTTTGACCGTGCCGATCCGGAAAATTCTCATTGCCAACCGCGGCGAGATCGCCTGCCGCGTCATCCGCACCGCGAAGAAGATGGGGATCGCCACCGTCGCGGTCTATTCCGACGCCGACCGCGACGCGCTGCATGTACGCCAGGCGGACGAGGCGGTGCATATCGGCGCGGCGCCCTCCTCGCAGTCCTACATCGTCATCGAGAAGATCCTCGACGCCATCCGCCGGACGGGCGCCGATGCGGTCCATCCGGGCTACGGCTTCCTGTCGGAAAATCCGGCCTTTGCCGAGGCGCTGGAGAAGGAAGGCGTCACCTTCATCGGCCCGCCGGTCGGCGCCATCCGGGCCATGGGCGACAAGATCACCTCGAAGAAGCTCGCGGCCGAAGCCGGCGTCTCGACCGTCCCCGGCCACATGGGCCTGATCGAGGATGCCGAGGAGGCGGTCAGGATTTCCGCCTCGATCGGCTATCCGGTGATGATTAAGGCATCCGCCGGCGGCGGCGGCAAGGGCATGCGCATCGCCTGGAACGACGCGGAAGCCCGCGAAGGCTTCCAGTCGTCGAAGAACGAGGCGAAGAGTTCCTTCGGCGACGACCGCATATTCATCGAGAAGTTCGTCACCGAACCGCGCCATATCGAGATCCAGGTGCTCGGCGACAGGCACGGCAACGTCCTCTATCTCGGCGAGCGCGAATGCTCCATCCAGCGCCGCAATCAGAAGGTCATCGAGGAGGCCCCCTCGCCCTTCCTCGACGAGGCCACCCGCCGCGCCATGGGCGAGCAGGCGGTCGCGCTTTCGAAAGCAGTGGGTTACCATTCCGCCGGCACGGTCGAGTTCATCGTCGACGGCAACCGCAATTTCTACTTCCTCGAGATGAACACCCGCCTGCAGGTGGAGCACCCGGTCACCGAACTCGTCACCGGCATCGATCTCGTGGAGCAGATGATCCGCGTCGCCGCCGGCGAGACGCTGTCCTTCGGCCAGGAGGACATCCGGCTCGACGGCTGGGCGATCGAAAGCCGTCTCTATGCGGAAGACCCCTATCGCAACTTCCTGCCGTCGATCGGGCGGCTCACTCGCTATCGGCCGCCGGCGGAAGGCAGGCGAGGCGACGGCACGATCGTGCGCAACGACACCGGCGTCTTCGAGGGCGGCGAGATCTCCATGTACTACGACCCGATGATTGCCAAGCTGTGCACCTGGGGGCCGGACCGCCAGGCGGCGATCCGCGCCATGGGTGACGCGCTGGACGATTTCGAGGTCGAGGGCATCGGCCACAACCTTCCCTTCCTGTCGGCCGTCATGGAGCATCCGCGCTTCCGCTCGGGCAAGATCACCACCGCCTTCATCGCCGAAGAGTTCCCGGAAGGGTTTTCGGGCTTGAAGCCGGACGCCAATGCCGTCCGCCGCCTTGCGGCGATCGCCGTCACCATCAACCAGGCCCTGCAGGAGCGGGCGGTGCGGATTTCCGGCACGATCGGCAATCACCGCCGCGTCGTCGGGCGGAATTGGGTCGTGACGCTTGCCGAGACGGAACTCTCCGCCGGCTTCGACACCTCGGCTGAGGGCACGTTCGTCTCCTTCGCGGACGGTGAACCGGTTTCCGTCGAAAGCGACTGGGCACCCGGCCAGAGCCATGCGGTCTTCCATGCCGGCGGACACCATATGGGCGTGAAGGTCGATCTCCACGGGTCGGGAATCCGGCTGCGCTGGCGCGGCATCGACGTGATCGCCCGGGTCCGCAGCCCGCGGGTCGCCGAACTTGCACGGCTGATGCCGGTGAAGCTGCCGCCCGACACGTCGAGAATGCTGCTCTGCCCGATGCCCGGCGTCATCACCTCGATCGCCGTGAGCGAAGGCGAGGCCGTCGAGGCCGGCCAGACGCTTGCGAGCGTCGAGGCCATGAAGATGGAGAATGTCCTGAAGGCCGAGCGCAAGGGCATCGTCAAGCGCATCGCCGCGGCCGCGGGGCAAAGCCTTGCGGTCGACGAGCTGATCATGGAGTTCGAATAGGGCTGGAAAACGGGGATGAGTTCGTGTCCCGGGTTCAACGAAATCAGTGGCTTGAGAAAAATCAAGGCGCGGATCGTCCCCGGGGTCAAACTATGAGGCAGACTGTCAACTGTTCCGCCCTCGGATACACCGGCAGGCGTGCTGGCGAGGCGGGGCCGGCGCTGGTGGTGGGGAAACGACGTAAGTCCTCATCATCGGGGTCCGCGGAAAATGGTCTCCCTCCGGCGACACGGGGGAAGCGGGATGGT
>JAEZHO010000222.1 GCA_023416545.1 Pseudomonadota bacterium | reverse complement strand
CCTGCATGCGAATGCCTGGGCCTGGCTTTTGCTGGGCGCTTTCCGGATACTCTATCCTGTCCGCCATACCATTTCCCACCCCCTTTGCGCGTTGCCTATGCACCATTACCCGCACATGTGAGGCGTTTGTTTCAGGGCCGGCAAGGCTTTGTTACAAAGGTAACGAAGCGAGGATGGATAACGCCTTCGCCATGGGGGAGATCGGGATATTAACTTGGGCACCACTCCCCAAGTTCAATTCGTCAGCAGGCTTTGGGTCGCGGACGATCAAGCAGCGCGACATCCGCGTTGAAGACATAGCCTGCGCCTCGTTCCGTCTTGATGAGGCTAGGGCGGGAAGGGTCGATTTCGAGTTTCCGGCGCAGCCTGAGGATCAGGACGTCGATGCTGCGATCGAAGACCTCCTCGTCGTGGACGCGGCTTGCGGCCAGCAGTTGTTCGCGGGAAAGGATTTGCCGGGGTGATTTCAGGAAGGCCGTCAGCAGGTTGAATTCGCCGGCGGTCAGTTTCACCTCCCTGGTTTCAGCGTGAACAAGCTTGCGCAGCTTCATGTTCAGCACCCAGTCGCCAAAGGTGTAGACCTTCCGTTCCTTCCTGCCCGGATTGCTGGTGCGCGGCCTCATCGAGGCGCGGACCCGGGCCAGGAACTCGCGGGTCCCGAACGGCTTGGTGATGTAGTCAACCGCACCGAGCTCGAGACCAACGACCTTGTCGGCTTCTTCTATGCGATCCCCGCTGATGATGATCACCGGGGCATCGGAGGAGGTGGAAAGGTTGCGGACGATCTCCAGTCCATCCTCGTGACCAAGATTGAGATCGACGATGACAAGATCGACAGGATCTGTCCCCAGAATGCGGACCAGATGCTGACTATCGCCTATGCCGGTAACCCTGAAGGCATGCTGGCTGAGATAGTCGATCAGAAAGCTGCGCATGCTTGTATCGTCATCGATAATCAGAATGTGCTTCAAAATTCATGCTCCTGGCGGCAAGCCCGGGGGCTGCGCGCTCCTCACCGACCGTGATGGCGCCACAGAGTTGCCGAACGGGCACGTGTAGGTCGCCGGAAACCATAGTCTCCGGGGCGGCTTTATTTGACACTCCAGATGTCACCGCGATTTCATATCCGCGGAATTGAATGCATTCGTAACATTTCCGCTCCGGAGGCGGAGGACAACAATTCCCAAGGGTAGTGTTCTCCTTCCTGAAGGCCGAGATCCAAGCATGAAGAGCGGTCGTTGCAGATGAAGCCCAAGTCAAGGCCTTCGTAATCATCCGTCAATGCAGGAAAAACAACGATCGTGACGTCAACGTCACGAGGAAGACCATGAACGATACCTGGACAAGACGAAGCCCGCTGTCGGCCGCTGCCCTGGAGGCATTTCGGCTGCATTTCGGCGAGGCGGCCATCTGGCCGGACAGCCCGCTGTATGAGAATGCCCGCAAGGTCTGGAACGCGATGATCGATCGTCGTCCCGGCCTGATCTTGATGTGCTCGAATGTCGTCGACGTCGTCACCGCCGTAAGGCTGGCGCGCGCCTACGACGTGGACGTCGCCGTACGCGGTGGCGGCCACAACATCGCCGGGCGTGGGGTCTGTGACGACGGTATCGTGATCGACCTCAGTCGAATGAAGGCGATCAAAGTGGACCCGGCGCGTCGGGTGGTCGAGGTGCAACCGGGCGTGACGCTCGGGGAGCTTGATGCGGCGACCGCACCTTTCGATCTCGCGGTGCCGACGGGGATTGCCCCGCCGACCGGGATCGCCGGCCTTACGCTCGGTGGCGGGATCGGGTGGTTGACCCACAAATACGGGCTGACATGCGACAATCTCCTGCGCTGTGAAGTCGTTACCGCCGAAGGTGCCGTCCTGACCGCAGACAAAAACGAAAACCCGGATCTGTTCTGGGCGCTTCGCGGCGGCGGCGGGAATTTCGGCATCGTCACTTCCTTCGAGTTCCAGGCGCATCCCGTCGGGAAAATCTTCGGCGGAATAGTCCTCCATCCCAGGGATCACGCACGGGGCGTTCTTCGGGTCTATCGCGACCTCATGGCGGCGGCTCCCAGGGAACTAACCGCTTACGCAGGCCTGATGTCGGCACCCGACGGAACGCCGGTGGTTGCCATTGCGGCGTGCTATTGTGGTGATCTCGACGAGGGGAAGGCGGTTCTGCAACCCCTTCGGGAGTTCGGCCACCCGATCATGGACATGATGGACATCCTGCCCTTCGTCGAGATGCAGAAACTCGGCTACCAGCCTGGCAACGCTCCCACCCACCACTACTGGCGCTCCGTTGTTGTCGACGAACTGCCGGACGCGTTAATCGACCTGATGATCGATCGCACGAACCTCGCGGCGTCCCCCCTCAGTGGATCCTTCATCCAGTTTATGGGTGGAACCGCAGAGCGACTGCCTGACGAAGGGACGGCCTTTGCGCATCGCCAACGGCGCTACAGCCTGGGTATCGAGGCGCAATGGAGCGAGAAGGGCGAAGGGGATCAGCATATCGCCTGGGCGCGCGATCTGGCGAAGGCTCTGGAGCCGTTTTCGAAGCCGGGCCATATTCTCAACTTCCTGAATGATGAGGGCGAGAGCGCCAACAGGGCGAGTTTCGGGGAGAATTACGAGCGTTTGCGTGCCATAAAGACCCGCTATGATCCCGGCAATTTCTTCCACCACAACCAGAACATCCTGCCCCTGGGTAACGGCGTGCGGTGACGCGGGAAGCTCCGTCGGTGACGACCCGCGAGTGGACCGGGGCTGCGGCCGATGCCTCCGCCCCGGGTCCTTGGCCTAGTTGGGACGAACCGCCCCTTCGTAGTAGTCCCCGCTGTTGAGGTGGCCATCGACAGGCCGCCTCTGGGGTCTCGGGTAGCTCATGGTCCTGGGGCCCTCCGCCGGAACAACCTGACGGCTGAACGGCTGCCCATCGTCCTGTAGCGATGAGCTCGAGCTGTCCTCGATGGTCTCTGGAACGAGTGCGAGGCGATGATGCGATCGACCCATGGAGCCGACCTCGTGGTCTGGCACCGGAAGAGCCCACATCGGCGCATCGAAGGCACCGGCCGATGTGGATCCGAGCAAAAGGGCGAAAGCGGCAATGGGAAGTCTGTTCATGGTACTCTCCTGCTTCGACGGTCTTGGGAGGTCGTCGGGATTTGAATGATGCCGTCGCGGCGCGGAATTCGGCGACGCTGTCGGCCATTCGATAAGAACGGGCGCGTGCGACGGTGCGATTTCAGATCCGGGAGAACCGCCTGCAACGATAACCTGCCGAATGCAGATGTAACGGCGCGAGGTGCGCGGTGACCTGATCGGCATGCCCTGGCTCGATCCGACCGACGTCCCGGGCGGATTGATCACGGGACGATGCGCGCGGGGTATGACCGGTATGACCATTGCCCATAAGGAGGATACCAAGTGAGCGAAGCGACCTCGGTAACAGGCCGGCTCCTGCACCCCGGGCCGGCGAATCCGATCCGGCGGCAGGTCGTAAGGACCTCTCTTGCACCGGTCAGCGGCAGGCTCGAACCCGGCGAGACGGTCATCGAGGGTGTCACGCGCGTCGTTTCCGGGGCCGGATGCCGTGGCGGCGTCCTGTTCTTCGAAGATGGCGCGTGCGATCCCTTCCGGTATGTTCTGCCCGCACTCTCGCGCGACCCCGATCATGCAGCATGGTACAGCGAGACACTTGGGCCGCATGCCGGTGCGCGCTTCGTCAACGCCACCGCCACGATCGGAGAAAGGAATGGCGCTCCCTTTCTCCACTGCCACGGGCTTTGGGATGTCAGGGAGGGCGCCTTGAGGATGGGACATCTCCTTCCCTACGATAGCCTGGTCAGTAC
>JAEZHO010000194.1 GCA_023416545.1 Pseudomonadota bacterium | reverse complement strand
ATTACGAGCGGTTCGGCATGTCGGCCGGCAAGACCCGGCATCTCGTCATGCCCGGCCCCTTCGAACGGTCGCGTCTGCTGGCGCTGGAACTGAAGGACGGCTGGCTCGACGGAGCGGGCGGGATGATCGTCGCCAACGGGCGAAAGTTCGCCTGATCCGGCAAGCCGCGGCGATGTCCGAAGACACGTTGAAAAGCCCGCCTGTCCCGAGACGAAGGCGGGCTTTCGTTTGTCCAGCATCAACCGAGGCACGCCGCGTCGCGTCGCGGTCGCGCGTCAGAACTGGCGTTGCGGGGCGGGCGGGCGCGGAAGCGCTGCGGTCCTTGCCTCCCGTTCCGCCTGGCCGCGCGCCGTGCCCACGCCCTGCGGAAAACCGCTGCGGTCGCTGTAGTCGCGCACGGCGCCGTCGTCGCGGCGGTTCTGCTGGCGTGTCGCAAGCGCTGCCGCGACGTCGAGCAGCGTCACCCCCGCGACCATGGCAAGCGCGAGAACCGCATTGCCCCGTCTGGGATTGTCGTCCCGGACGGCAGCCCCGATGACCGCAAGGTCGAGCGCATCGCCCGCCACCCGGCTGTACAGTCCCGCCTTCGTGTCGACGGAGAGCGTCATCACGCCGCTCGCGATCTCGCGCGCCCCGAAGGCGCGGATCAGGCCCTCCGAATTCGGCATGCTGAGCGCGCGGCTGATGCTGCGGGCCGCGACGAGTTCGACGACCCCGAGACCGATGCTGAACCAGCCGAGCTGGCGGGCGAGGCGATCCGTGCCGGTCAGCGAGCCCGGGCTCGTCCTGGCCAGGGCCGGATTGTCCGAACGTCGGACGGCGTCGAGGCTATTGCTCATGGCTGTTCTCCGTCTCATGGCTTCAACACGACCTTGATGCAGCCGTCCTGCTTGTTGCGGAAGACCTTGTACATCTCCGGACCCTCCTCGAGCGTCGCGGTATGGGTGATGACGAATGAGGGGTCGATCTGGCCCTCGTCGATCCGCCGCACGAGGTCGTCGGTCCAGCGGTTGACGTGGGTCTGGCCCATGCGGAAGGTCAGCCCCTTGTTCATGGCCGCGCCCATCGGGATCTTGTCGACCAGCCCGCCATAAACGCCGGGGATAGAGATGATGCCGCCAGGGCGACAGACATAGATCATCTCGCGCAGCACATGCGGGCGATCACTTTCCAGCATGACCATCTGCTTGGCGCGGTCGAGCAGGGTATCCGGCTGGCCCATGGAGACATGCGATTCCAGCCCGACGGCATCGATGCATTTCTCGGGGCCCTTGCCGTCGGTCAGGTCGTTCAGGCGCTCGATGACGCTTTCCCTCTCGAAGTTGATGGTGATCGCGCCGCCCGCCTCGGCCATGGAGAGCCGCTCGGGGATGAAGTCGATCGCGATGACCTGCCTTGCGCCGAGCAGCACGGCACTGCGGATCGCCATCTGGCCGACCGGCCCGCAGCCCCAGACCGCGACCGTGTCGGTCGGCTCGATGTCGCAGTGAACGGCGGCCTGCCAGCCGGTGGGCAGGATGTCTCCGAGGAAGAGCGCCTGCTCGTCGGTAAGGCTGTCGGGCACCTTGACATGCGTCTTGTCGGCGAAGGGGACCCGCAGATACTCGGCCTGCCCGCCGGGAAAGCCGCCCGTCAGGTGCGTGTAGCCGAAGAGGCCGGCCGTTGCGTGGCCGAAGGCCTTGTCGGCCATGTCCCTGTTGGGATTGGAGCGTTCGCAGACGGAGAAGTTGCCGCGCATGCACTGTTCGCACTCGCCGCAGAAGATGGTGAAGGGCACGACGATCCGGTCGCCCTTCTTCAGCGCGCCGTTGATGCCGGAGCCGGTTTCGACGACCTCGCCCATCATCTCGTGGCCCATGATGTCGCCTGGCTTCATCGCCGGGATGAAATTGTGGAAGAGGTGCAGGTCGGAACCGCAGATGGCGCAGCTGGTGACCTTGATGATTGCGTCGCGGGGGGCCTCGATCTCCGGGTCGTCGACCGTGTCGCAACGAATATCCTCTTTTCCGTGCCAAACCAGAGCTTTCACAGGCTTCTCCTTCGATTGCTGTCGCCGCCCGCTTGCCGCGTGCGGGGCATCACAACCGTCGAATGAGCCTGAAGTTTCAGATCTTTCAGAATGGCGCGACGGGCTGCCCGGCGTCGGGCCGGGCAATCCACTCTTTTCAAGCGCGCGATCACGTCGCGGGCCGGCCGGCCGGCGCCGGACCTGCTCAATCCCGGGCGCGGTAGGCCTCGGGGACGAGGTAGACCTCGTCGGCCCGGCCATAGCCCCCGTCCTTCACCTCCTCGATCAGCACCATCGTGTGCGGCCGCGCGGCTTCGGAGAAGTATTCGACCAGCATGTCGGTGGTCCGATGCACGATCTCCTCCTGCGCCCGGGTCAGGGCGCCTTCAGGGGTCTTGATGTTGACGAATGGCATCATTCTTCTCCCTTCATCCCGTCAGAGCATGCCGCCGTTGGCGCGAAGCACCTGGCCGTTCACCCAGCCGGCTTGCGGGCTCGCCAGGAAGGAGACGACCGAGGCGATGTCGTCCGGCTGGCCAAGTCGTCCGAGCGGGATGCCCTGGACGATCGACTGCACCAGTTCTTCCGACTTGCCGTGCATGAACATGTCCGTCTCGACCGGGCCGGGGGCAACGGCATTGACGGTGATCTGCCGGCTGCCGAATTCCTTCGACGCGACATGGGTCATGGCCTCGACGCCGCCCTTGCTGGCCGCGTAGGCGCCGTAGCGCGGACCGTAGGCGCCGACGACGCTGGACGAGAAGTTGATGACGCGGCCTCCTTCGCGAAGCCGGCGGCCGGCGTCGCGGATGCCGTAGAACGTGCCGGCGAGGTTGACCGTGATGTGACGGTCGAAGGTGGCGTCGTCGGTTTCGGTCAGCGGGGTGAGCGTCATCACGCCGGCATTGTTGACGAGGACGTCCGCGCCGCCGAAATTTTCGTCGGCCGCGTCGAAGAGGGCAGCCATGCCGCTCGACGTTCCGACATCGGCCTTGACCGCAACGGCCTTGCCGCCCGCCGCCTCGATCCCCGCGACGACCTCGTCGGCCGCTACGCTGCTGGAGGAATAGTTGACGATCACCGCCAGCCCATCGGCGGCCAGCCGTTGGGCGACCGCGGTGCCGATCCCCTTGGAGGCACCGGTGACGATGGCGACGCGTTGTTCTTTCTCTGTCATGGCCTGTCTCCTTTTTCTGTTCGTCCCGAAAATACGCCTTCGGCCTCGAAGAACAATAACGGCGAATTGACATAAAAATTCATCTGTGATGAACAATGGACATGGATCGCCTGACGCGCATGGAACTCTTCGTGAGGGTGGTGGAACGCCGCAGCTTCGCGGCCGCCGCCGCCGATCTCGGGCTTGCGCGGTCGACGGTGACGGCTGCGATCAAGGCGCTCGAGGCGGATATCGGCGCGCGGCTCCTCGACCGGACGACGCGCCATGTGGCGGCGACCCTCGACGGTCACGCCTTCTATCAGCGCTGCCTCTCGATCCTGGCGGAAATGGCGGAAACGGAGGCGATCTTCCGGGAGGCGAAGCCGCAGGGGATCCTGCGGGTGGATGCCCATCCCATGCTGACGCAGATCTTCCTCCTTCCGCACCTGCGGGAATTCCTCGACCGCTACCCGGCGCTCGAACTGCAGATCGGCCAGACGGATCGCTATGTCGACCTGGTGCGCGAAGGCGTCGACTGCGTCATCCGCGCCGGCGAGATCTCCGACAGCTCGCTGATCATGCGCAAGCTCGGGTCGATCACCGAACTGACCTGCGCCAGCCCCGGCTATATCGCGGCGCACGGGATGCCGCAGACGCCCGACGCGCTGGATGGGCACGAGGCGGTCGGGTTCATCTCGTCGCGGACGGGCCAGGTCATGCCGCTCGAGTTCACCGTCGATGGGCAGATACGCAACGTCACGCTGCCGGCGCGGGTCAGGGTCAACAATTCCGAGACGCTGATTGACCTCGCGCGGCGGGGCTTCGGCCTGATCCAGGCGCCGCGCCACCGCCTGCAGCCGTTCATCGAGAGCGGCGATCTCGTGCAGGTGCTGGCGGATTATCCTCCGGTGCCGACGCCGCTTTCGGCGCTCTATCCGCAGAACCGGCAGCTCTCGCCGCGCGTCCGGGTCTTCCTCGACTGGATCGGCGGGATCTTCGACCGGGCGGACCTGTAGAAGGCCAATCCGCTCGCAATCCCATCACCTTGGCGTGAGACATCGCGGCCGTCATGGTTCCGCCCCGGCCGCCGTCCTAGATTGCCGGCATGATCAAGCGTCGCACCCTGCTTGCCGCCTTTCCCCTCGCTCTCGCCGCACCGCATGTGCTGGCCCAGCCGGTTCCGCAACCGCCGGCTGGCCGGTCCCCCGTGGAGGTCGCGCTGGACGGGGCAGGGGGGCTTTCGCCGCTCAAGGTGGTGCTGGTCTCGCGCGACGGCGAAATGCTGGCGGAGCGCGCCTTCAACGGCCGTTCTGTCAACGAGTCCACCAATATCAAGTCGGCGTCGAAATCGATCATATCCGCGATGATCGGCATCGCGATCGACAGGGGCCTGCTGGAGGGACCCGACCAGAAGATCGCGACCATTCTCGCCAGCGACCTGCCGCGCGATCCGGACCCGCGCCTCCACGAGGTCACGATCGGCAACCTTCTTTCCATGCAGGCCGGGCTGGCGCGGTTGTCGGGGCCGAATTACGGCCGCTGGGTCTCCAGCCGCAACTGGGTGCGCTTTGCGTTGTCGGAGCCCTTCGAGGGCGAGCCGGGCGGCGCGATGCTCTATTCGACGGCCTCGACGCATCTCCTCTCCGCCATCCTCACCCGGGTCGGGGACAAGTCGACGCTGGCGCTGGCGCACGAGTGGTTCGCGCCGGTCGAGGGGTTCCGCATCGGCGCATGGGAGCGGGATCCGCAGGGCATCTATCTCGGCGGCAACCAGATGGCGATGACGGC
>JAEZHO010000172.1 GCA_023416545.1 Pseudomonadota bacterium | reverse complement strand
ACTTCATCCTGGACAACCTCGAGCCCGAGGTGAAGCTCTGGTACGAGACGTCCTATACCTATCTGAAGCGGCAGGCATCCTTCAGCACCGGCCGCTGGGTCAGCATCGAGAACGGAAGCGATGTCGTGGTCGGCGCCCTGCGCTGATCCGATCCTCCGGTAGAACATGAAAAAAGCGGGCCCGGCCCGCTTTTTTCATGTGGCCGCGTCTATCCGTGGCCGATCAAGATGCCCGCCGCCAGCACGAGCGCTCCGCCGATCACGACCTGCAGCACCGCACCCAGGAAGGGCGTCTTCATGTACCGGTTCTGGATGAAGGCGATCGCCCACAGCTCGACGAAGACGACGATGCCGGCAATGGTGGTCGCGGTCCAGAAATCCGGGATGAGATAGGGCAGCGTGTGGCCGAGACCGCCGAGGGTAGTCATGATGCCGTTGGAGAGCCCCCGCTTTATCGGCGACCCCCGTCCGGAAATCTTGCCGTCGTCATGAGCGGCTTCCGTAAAGCCCATGGAAATGCCCGCACCCACCGAGGCCGACAGCCCGATCAGGAAGGTCGACAGGTATTCTGCGTCGCGAAGGCTGCGGCGAAAATCGGCGCCATAGTGGAGACCGAGCCGTCCATCAGGCCCGCAAGTCCCGGCTGCACGTAGGTCAGGATGAACTGGCGCCGTGCCGTCTCGTCCTCGCGAGCCCGCTCCTCCTCGCCCACATGCCTCGCCCAGCGCCCCGGCAATCTCCTCGTGGCCCTGTTCGGCCAGGGCCAGGTCGCCGAGAAGCCGGCGGGTCGAGGCATCGGTCACCCGCTTTGCCGCTTCGGTGTAGAAACGGGCGGCCTGCTTCTCCATCTCCGTCGCCTGCTCGCGGATCGTGTCGAGCGGCAGGTTTCGCGCCAGCCAGTCGGGGCGGCGCGCATGGAAGCCGCGGACATGCTCACGGCGGATATGCGGAATCTTCTCGCCGAAACGCGACCGGAAGGTCTCGATCAGGTTGTTCTTGTGGGTCTGCTCCACCTCCGCCATTTCCTCGAACACCTTGGCCGACGCCGGGTGGCGGTCGCGAAGGTTGTCGGCATAGGCAAGGTAGATGCGGGCGTCCTCCTCCTCGGCCTCGATCGCGAGGGCAAGGATTTCCTCCTCGCTGAGGGAATCGAAGGACCGGCGAGCCCAGGCGGTCGATGAGAGCAGTGCACCCAACATGTCGAACCCTCGTTTAGAACGGTTCTAATCTATAGCCTGTGCCTCTGCAGATCAAGCGCCCTTGCCAATCCGTGGCGCCGAGGACCGGGGCGCAACAACTGCAACACGATCTACCACTTTGGCGCAATTATCAGGCTTTGGGCTTGCTGTCGGGGAAATGATCGCCGTAGAAGACATTAGCTGCGGCTCCAGCCGCGCCAGCTACAGGAAAGGCATGCTCAATGAACCGCAGAAACTTCATCCGCCAGGCCGGCACGGCCGGCATTGTCGCCGGCTCGGCGGCAGCCCTTGCCTCCCCGGCAATCGCCCAGGAAAATCCCAAGATCACCTGGCGGATGACATCATCCTTCACCAAGGGCCTCGACATTCTCTTCGGCGCCGCCGAGATCGTCGCCAACCATGTCCGTGAAGCATCGGACGGCAATTTCGTGATCCAGCATTTCGCCGGCGGCGAAATCGTTCCGGCGCTGCAGGCCGCCGACGCCGTCACGTCCGGCACGGTCGAGATGGCCCATACCTGCGCCTACTACTATGTCGGCAAGGACCCGACTTTCGCGCTCGGCACCGCCGTTCCCTTCGGCCTCAATGCACGTCAGACCAATGCCTGGTTCAACCAGGGAGGCGGCAACGAGCTGCTCAACGAGTTCCTGGCAGGCTACAACATCCACTCCATCCTGCTCGGCAATACCGGCGCCCAGATGGGCGGCTGGTTCCGCAAGGAAATCAATACGATCGAGGACCTCAAGGGCCTCAAGATGCGCATTGCCGGCCTCACCGGCCAGGTAATGAGCAAGGTCGGCGTCACGCCGCAGCAGATCGCCGGCGGCGATGTCTATGCGGCGCTCGAAAAGGGCACGATCGACGCGACCGAATTCGTCGGCCCCTATGACGACCAGAAGCTCGGCTTCCAGAAGGTCGCCAAGTACTACTACTATCCGGCATGGTGGGAAGGCGGCCCGGCCGTCCACGCCTTCGTCAACCTGGACAAGTGGAACAGCCTGCCGGAAAACTACAAGCGCATCCTGCAGGATGCCTGCGCCGCCGGCAGCGCCAGCATGCTGGAGCGCTACGATGCCCGCAACCCGATCGCCCTGAAGGAACTGGTCGCTTCCGGCGCCGTCCTGCGCCCGTTCAGCCAGGAAATCCTCGAAGCCAGCTACAAGGCGGCACAGGAAACCTATGCCGAGATCTCGGCCGCCAATCCGGCCTTCAAGAAGATCTACGACAGCCAGCAGGCCTTCAAGAAGGACGCCTATCTGTGGGCCCAGATCGCCGAATACAGCTATGACACCTTCATGATGATCCAGCAGCGCAACGGCGCGCTCTGATCACGTCGCGACAACGGAGAGCCCGGCGACGGGCTCTCCGCACGACCTTACCACCGACGCCGCCGCGAAACCCGGATTCCCGCTGCCATTGCCCTGTTCCGGCCATCAAGTGCTGGGAAAAGCCGCCAAAATTCGTCACCAGGAGAACTCCAATGAACCGCAGAAGATTCTTGAGGCAGGCTGCAACAGCCGGCGCAGGCGCCGCAACGGCCGCCACGCTCGCCGCGCCGGCCATCGCCCAGGAGCAGCCGCAGATCACATGGCGGCTCACTTCGTCATTCCCGAAGAACCTCGACATCATCTTCGGCGCCGCCAACGAGATCGCCGACAGCGTCAGCACCGCGACCGACGGCCGTTTCACCATCCAGGTCCTGGCCGCCGGCGAGATCGTTCCGGGCCTCCAGGCCGCCGATGCCGTTGCAAGCGGCACGGTGGAGATGGCCCATACCTGCTCCTACTACTACATCGGCCAGGATCCGGCCTTCGCGCTCGGCACCGCCATCCCCTTCGGCCTGAACGCCCGCATGACCAATGCCTGGTTCGAGACGGGCGGCACCGACCTGATCAACGAGTTCCTCGCGCCGCGCAACCTCTACGCGCTGCCCGCCGGCAACAGCGGCACCCAGATGGGCGGATGGTTCCGCAAGGAGATCAACACGGTCGAGGATCTCAAGGGCCTCAAGATGCGGATCGCCGGCCTTGCCGGCCAGGTCCTGTCGAAGGTCGGCGTGACGCCGCAACAGATCGCCGGCGGCGACGTCTATCCGGCGCTGGAAAAGGGCACGATCGATGCGACGGAATTCGTCGGTCCCTATGACGACCTCAAGCTCGGCTTCCACAAAGTGGCGCGGTACTACTACTATCCCGCCTGGTGGGAAGGCGGTCCGGCCATGCACGCCTTCTTCAACCTCGAGAAGTGGAACGGCCTGCCGAAAAGCTATCAGCAGATTCTCAAGAACGCCTGCGCTTCGGCAAACAACAACATGCTTGCCAACTACGACGCCAAGAACGCTGCGGCCCTCAAGCAGTTGGTCGCCGAAGGCGCCATCCTGAAGCCGTTCAGCCAGGAGGTGATGGAAGCCTGCTACAAGGCCGCCATGGAAACCTATGCGGAGCTTTCTGAAAAGAGCCCGGCCTTCAAGACGCTTTACGATAGCCAGCTGGCGTTCAAGAAGGACGCCTATCTCTGGGCGCAGGTGGCGGAATACAGCTTCGACACGTTCATGATGATCCAGCAGCGCAACGGCGTGCTCTGAGCCTCACGGACCCGTTCGGCCTCGTCGCCTAAAAGCCCCGCCCGGTGCGGGGCTTTTTTT
>JAEZHO010000159.1 GCA_023416545.1 Pseudomonadota bacterium | reverse complement strand
CGTCGGAGGATTTCGCCGCGACGAAATTCCCGCCCGTGAGCACGGCGACCCGCGAGGAACCGATGAAGCCCGCGTAGGGGCGCCCGGTCGGCGTGAAGCTCGCGACGCAGGCCGCGGAGGACGTGGGGCGCCCGGCAAGCGCCGGCATCAGTTGCAGCGCCTCCGCGATCAGCCGCCGGCGTTCGTCGGGATTGCCGTCCGAGCCGAACCAGGCGCGGAACTCTTCCGGTCGCGTCAGGTCGCCGGTCTCGATATCGCCGCCGAGCTTGAGGTAGGTCTTCCCGTCCCGATAGCGGACCGGCGGCAGGATGTAGACATGGTCCTCCTCGCGCTCGGTGAAGACGATGGTGGACGGCATGGTGCCGAAGACGGACAGAGCCTGTTCATCGATCTCGAAGAAGACCACCGTTCGCGGTGCTGCCCGCATCTGGAGCGGCCGGGGCAGGACGGCGTTGAGATTGCTGAAGGCGCCGGCCGCGACCAGCACCCGCTCGGCCCGGTAGGTCTCGCCACCCGCGGTGACCTCCACGAGGCCGCCTTCCTCGCGGACCGAGGTCGCGATGGCATCGATCACCGTCACCCCGCCGCGCTTCGCAAGCGCGATCTGAGCGCGGACCAGCGCCCGCGGATTGATGTGACCGGCCTGCGACCCTTCGTGATAGCCGACAATGTGGGAGGGAAAATCGAACTGCGCGAAACGCGCCTGCATCTGCCCGGCCGTCAGCCGCTCGACCTCCAGCCCGCTGGACCGCGCGACCTCGGCGGCACGATGGAGATAGTCGGCGTCGGATTTCGGCTCGGGTCCCGCAAACAGGCATCCGGCCTCGGAGAAGAAGCGGATGCCGCTTGCATCCTCGATCTCGCGGTAGCGGTCGATCGCCCTCTGCGCGAACGTCGCCCAGAGCGGATCGGCGTCGAAGCGGCGGGTTATCCGCGCCTCGTCATAGTGACTGGCGAAGACACCCTGGTGGGATGCGTAGTCTCGGGGCTCTCCCGGACCTATCAGCGCCACCCCCTCGACATGCCGGGAGAGATGGCGGGCGGCGGCGGCACCCATCATGCCGCCACCGATGATGATGTACTTGAAATGCGCTGGCATACCGTCTGCTTCGAATCCGGAAAACGTCGTGGTTATCCGAGGTTCTAGCCGCTTCCGGAATCATTTTGCCAGCGCAAACCGCAGGCGCGTCAGGAGAGCAACGCCTGAACCTTGCCGCAGTACCGCTTCGAAACCGGATTCATGCGCTTGGCGCCGTGGCCGGCATTGTACTTGAGGATCGTGCCGCAGGTCTGTCCGCCGCCGAGTTCGTGCGCCTCGGCGAGATACTTCATTCCGAACTTGATGTTGGTTTCCGGATCGTAGAGGCTCTTGACGCTGCCCTTGTAGCCCATCATGCGCGCTGTGGCGGGCTTGATCTGCATCAGCCCCACTTCGCCGGCGGCGCCACGGGCCTTCGGATTGAAGTTGCTCTCGACCTGTACCACCGCATGGGCGAGGTCGACAGGTACACCATAGGCCTTGGCATACTTGGTGATGATCTTCGAATAAGGCTTGCTGGCATGCGCGGCTTCGGAAACGGCGTTCCTGGACGACGCGTATCCCGGCTTGCTGACCTTCGTTTCCAACGCGACGGTCTTCGACTTGCTCTTTTCCTCTGCTGCGAGGGCTGCGATGGGGTGAGCAACAAGCATGGCGAAGCAGGTCGCGGCAGCAACAATCGATCTTTTCATGTCTGGAAGAATTCTCCGGATCAGGGATGCGTCCGGCAAAAGCTGGCCTCCTGCGCGCGGCGTCTTTCAAACGCTACGACAGCGGGAATGCATCCCATTTCGTTGATGTTCTGTGATCCCCCCGTCCAATGGCGGTAACCACGTTGATGGCCCCGTTTAAAACGGCCCATTTGGGAAATGATGTGGCAGGGGAATATTTTTTTGTTTTCGCGTCGGAACGATAAATCGCTTCCTGCGTTACGCCCGGTTGTATTTCGGCAGCGCCGTCAGCAACCTGTGCAACGTATCTATGGTCGAGCTATCGGCGATTCCGTCCACCCGTTCGGGGCGGAAATGACGCTGGAACGCCTCGACCACGCCCCTCGTCCGATCGCAGAATTTTCCACTGATCTCAACATCATAACCGTAGAGGGAGAGCATTGACTGCAGGGCTTCGATGGGCTGCCCGACCTCTCCCAGCTGGAAAAACCGCCCGCCCCCGACGGGCGCCGGTTGCACCCAGTGTCCGATACCCTCGGAATGGAGGGTCCCCCAGGGAAAATTCTCCCCCGGATCGACCTTGCGGATCGGCGCGACATCGGAATGCCCAAGCACCCGTTCCGGAGCGATTTTCCACCGTTCGCCACAATCTCGACACAATTCGACGAGGGATTTTATCTGCGCCTCGGGGAATTCGGGCAGCCCGCCCGGATGTCCGGCATTGGCGATCTCGATGCCGATCGAGGCCGAGTTGACGTCCCCCTCGCCGCCCCAGCAGCTCTTGCCCGCATGCCAGGCGCGTTCCGTCTCCGGAACCAGCTGGATGATCCGCCCGTCCTCGTGAATGAAGTAGTGGCTGGAGACCTGGCTGTCGGCATTGCAGAGCCACGACAGCGCCTGGTCGTGATCAGGCATCCCGGTATAGTGAAGGAGGATCATGTCGGGCGCGCGCCCACCGGCACGGGGCCCGAAGTTCGGAGAGGGAATAACCGTTGCGCCGAGGTGATCGGCAGCGAATTGGTTCATGCAGCGCGGCGCTCTTTCTCGATCGCGGCGAAGGCCGCGTTGAGTGCTGCCATACGTTCATTTGCAGCGCCATGCAATGCCGCCGGCACGCCGCGCGCGATCAGCCGGTCCGGATGATGTTCGGATGCCAGGCGACGGTAGATGCGGCGGATTTCAGAAAGTTCGTCCGTCGGCGAAACGCCGAGCACGAGATAGGGATCGCGCCCCTCCAGGTGCACGTGGCGAGCCATGATCCGCCGGAAGTGTTCCTCGTCGATGCGGAAGATCTCCGCAATGCGGGCGAGGAAGGCAAGCTCCCCTTCATGCATCAGGCCGTCGGCCTTGGCGATGTGGAACAGCCCGTCGATGACGTTCTCGAGCATCGGGCAGTTGGCATTGCCGCTGCCGCAGAGGTTGGCGAGCTTGGACGCATAGGCTTCGAAGCCGGCGATGTCCTGGCGCGCGAGATTGTAGAGCCGCGCCACGTTGCGGGCCTCTTCCTCGGGAAAATCGAAGATCTGCCGGAAGGCATCAACTTCTTTTTCCGTCACCACGCCGTCCGCCTTCGCCATCTTGGCGGAGAGGGCGATAATGGCGACCGAGAAGGAAACCTTGCGCCTTGTCTCGGGGTCGCCCTCGAACAATGTCCGGATAGCGTCCACCACGCGCCCGAGCGCGCTGCCGGCGGAATCGCCGATCGCACCGAGAAGCCGATCCCAAAGGGAGGAAACCTGCAGGCAGGAAAAATCAAAGAGCATGCGTGCAACTGACCAGATTACGCGCGAAGGCGCAACCCGGCAGGGCGTGCACAAACGATTAAACTCTGTTCACGTTTCCCGAACAGTAGGCGGCACTTACCTCCTTTCCGGCCGAGCTGCCCTGCCGGCTGGCGCAAGCACCGACGATGGTCCGTGACGGTTGTCCACATGCCTGCCCCGCAAGTCGACGGGTTGAATCGATTAGATCGAAACTGTTGCCCGCAATCGCCTGACGAAGACCGGAAATATCGGTTTTTCTTGAGAAAATCCCTTTACAGCCCCGGCGCTCTGTTCCATCCATTGCCCACCTGCGGTCGAAGGCGAGTGTGCGAAGGAGAACATGATGGCGAAACAGAAAGTGGCGATGCTGACGGCCGGCGGACTGGCTCCCTGCCTGTCCTCGGCCGTTGGTGGATTGATCGAGCGCTATACCGATCTGGCCCCGGAGGTCGAACTGATCGCCTACCGATCCGGCTATCAGGGCCTCCTCAAGGGCGACCGGATCGAGATCACGCCCGAAATCCGCGAGCGCGCCCACCTCCTCCATCGCTATGGCGGTTCGCCGATCGGCAACAGCCGGGTGAAGCTCACCAATGCGGCGGATTGCGTGAAGCGCGGCCTCGTCAAGGAAGGCGACAACCCGCTGCAGGTGGCAGCCGACCGCCTCGCGGAAGACGGCATCACCATCCTCCACACCGTCGGCGGCGACGACACGAACACGACAGCGGCGGATCTCGCCGCATACCTTGCCGGCAACGGCTACAACCTGACCGTGGTCGGGCTCCCCAAGACGGTCGACAACGACATCGTGCCGATCCGCCAGTCGCTCGGCGCCTGGACGGCCGCCGAGGTGGGCGCCCATTTCTTCGACCATGTGAGCAACGAACAGAGCGCGGCACCCCGCACACTCGTCATCCACGAGGTCATGGGCCGCCACTGCGGCTGGCTGACCGCCGCGACGGCACGCAAGTACATCCAGCGCACCGAACACAACGAGTATGTCGAGCAGCTGATGATGAACACGGCGATGAAGAACATCGACGGTCTCTACCTGCCGGAAATGGCCTTCGACCTCGAAGCCGAGGCGGAGCGGTTGCGCCGCATCATGGACGACCGTGGTTATGTGACGCTTTTCGTCTCCGAGGGCGCCTGCCTCGACGCCATCGTCGCCGAGCGCGAGGCATCCGGCGAGGAGGTCAAGCGCGACGCCTTCGGCCACGTGAAGATCGACACGATCAATGTCGGCCACTGGTTCCAGAAGCATTTCGCCTCTCTCCTCAATGCCGAGCGCTCGATGGTCCAGAAATCCGGCTACTTCGCACGTTCCGCGCCCGCCAATCCCGGCGACCTGCGGCTGATCCAGAGCATGGTCGATCTCGCGGTGGACAGCGCGCTGAACAAGGTTTCCGGAGTGACCGGCCATGACGAGGAACACGACGCCCGCCTGAGGACAATCGAATTTCCCAGAATTAAAGGTGGAAAACACTTCGATCTGTCGGCAAAATGGTTCGGCGAGGTGATGGATTTCATCGGCCAGCCCTTCCGGCCCGCCTGAACCCCTTCGCCTCCGTCGAAGCCCCGGGAGGACAAGATGACGATCGAGACATGGATGGCCTTCTGCGCTGCCAGCCTGGCATTCATCCTCCTGCCGGGACCGCTCGCCAGTCTTGTTGCCCGCTACGCGCTGCACAGGGGTCGCCTGACGGCCCTTGTGACCGTTCCGGCGGTCTCCCTAGGATTGGCCGCAGCCTTCGCGGTGGCGATGCTTCCGGTCGCGGCCCTGGCGACGATCCTGCCCGGCGCCACAGGACCTCTCGCCTGGCTCGGCTTGGTCTATCTCATGCTCTACGCCGTCTGGTCCTTCCAGGAGCCTTCGGCCCGCGGGCCGCGTTCGGCCAACGACAATCTCCCGGAACAGCGGCGGCTCGGGATCTTCGTCCATCTGCTCGCGATTCCGCTCCGGAAGGGACGCTATGTTGCGGCTCTCGCCGCCTTTGGCGTCCAGTTTGCCGGCGCCGCGGCTGGCGATATCGCCGTAATGATGGAGATGCAGGCCGTGTTTCTCCTTGCGATCGCGGCCGGATGCC
>JAEZHO010000128.1 GCA_023416545.1 Pseudomonadota bacterium | reverse complement strand
ATCACCCACTGGACCTCGCTGCCCGTCGGCGTGGTGACGCTGTCGGAACGCCACGGCGGCCGCGACGTGACGCCGGACGTGTTTGCCGGAATGGTCGCCGAGGTCGAGGAAATGCTGGCCGGCTTCGAGGCGCCGCCGGTGGCGGGCCATCACCGGGAAGACGGCGCGGGTTTCCACCTGATCGGAACCTCCGGCACGGTCACGCCGCTTGCCGGGGTTCACCTCGACCTGCCGCGCTACGACCGCCGCAAGGTGGACGGGCTGTGGCTTTCGGATGCAGAGGTTTCCGCGATGCAGGCGAAGCTCCTCTCCTGGGATTTTTCCGACCGCGCCGCAAATCCCTGCATCGGCCCCGACCGGGCCGCCCTGGTGCTCGCCGGCTGCGCCATCCTGGAGGCGATCCGCCGGCGCTGGCCGAGCCCGCGCATGCGCGTTGCCGACCGCGGGCTTCGCGAGGGAATTCTGACTGACATGATGGCGGATGACGGTGCATGGCGCCGCATCCGGCCGCGCCGCCCCGACGTGGAGCGGCAGGAGCAGGGGACGCGTCGATGACGAAACCGCCGGTCGCAGGCAACCGGACAGGCCGAAAGCTCGGCCAGAAGGTGAAGAAGGGCAAGCTCAAGGCGTCGTCGCGGCGCTGGATCGAGCGCCATATCAACGACCCCTACGTGCAGAGGGCGAGGCTCGAGGGCTACCGCGCCCGGGCCGCCTTCAAGTTGCTGGAAATCGACGAGAAGCACCAGATCCTCAAGGGCGCGCGCCGGATCATCGATCTCGGTGCGGCGCCCGGAAGCTGGTCGCAGATCGCCGCAAAGGTAACGGGCTCGACCGACGAGGACATCCGGGTCGCGGCAATCGATTTCCTCGAGATGGCGCCGCTGCCGGGCGTCAGGATCCTGCAGCTCGACTTCCTCGATCCGTCGGCCCCGCAACAGCTGACCGATGCGATCGGCGGCGCGCCGGACCTGGTGATTTCCGACATGGCGGCCCCCACCACGGGCCACCAGAAGACGGACCACCTGAGGACCATGCACCTGTGCGAGGTCGCGGCCTATTTCGCCGTCGACGTCCTGAAGGAGGGCGGACACTTCCTGGCCAAGACCTTCCAGGGCGGGACCGAGCGCGATCTCCTCAACATGCTCAAGCAGAACTTCCGGCAGGTCATCCACATCAAGCCCGGCGCCTCCCGTTCGGAATCGGTGGAAATGTTCCTGCTCGCCAAGCACTTCAAGGGCCGCAAGGCCGAGGGCGAAGGTGAGGCTGCAGCCGAGGTCGACGAAGCGGAAGACTGATCACTCGGCGGCTTCGGGCTCGATGATCGCCTTGCGCCCGTGACCGGATACGGCTGCTCCCGCGTCCCGCCTCAGGCCGAGCAGCGGAACGATGGCGAAGAGCGACACGCCGGCGACGACGAAGAATGCCAGGTGAAAGTCCGCAAGCCGAAGATGCCCGCCGGACAGCATGGCGGATATTTCCAGGATGAACGCGGCAAACGCGACCCCGAGCGCGAGGCTCACCTGCTGGAGCACCGAGGCGATCGAGGTGGCCTGGCTTGCCTGCGAATTGTCGATCTCCGCATAGCTGAGCGCGTTGCTGCCGGTAAAGAAGAACGACCGGAAAAGCCCGGACGCGACCAGGAAGGCGATGATCAGCGCGTGCGAGGTTTCCGGCGTGAAGAAGCCGTTCGCGGCAGTCGTCAGCGCCGCCAGGAAGCCGGCGGTGATCAGCATGGCCTTGAACCCGGTCGCCGCGAAGACCCGCCGGGCGACGAACTTGACCGTCAGCGCTCCGATGGCGCCGGCAAAGGTGATCATGCCCGACTGGAACGGGTTGAGCCCGAAGCCAAGCTGCAGCATCAGCGGCATCAGGAACGGGATGGCGCCGGTGGAGATGCGGAAGATGGTTCCGCTGACCGTTGCGGCCCGGAAGGCGTCGTTCCTGAAGATCGCGAGGTTGAGGATCGGCGAGGGGTGACGCGCCGCGTGCCCCACATAGCCTATGCCGCAGGCGATGCCGAACAGGGTGGCGCAGATGCCGAAGGCCGGCGGCAGCGCGGGAAGGCTGACGACCGAGAGCCCGAAGACCGTGCCCGCGGCGGCCATGGAGGCGAGGAAAAAGCCGAACCAGTCTATGGGCGGCGGGCGGACGGCCTCGATATCCGGCAGGAATATGCCGGACAGCCATATTCCGAGAAGGCCGATCGGGACATTGATGATGAAGATCCACTGCCACGCGAAATAGGTGGTGATGAAGCCGCCGACGGGCGGCCCGGTCAGCGGCGCGATCAGCGCGGGGATCGTCAGGAGCGCGAGCGCCGAGACGAGTTCGCTGCGATCCGTCGTTCTGAGGAGCAGGAGCCGTCCGACCGGCGTCATCATCGCGCCGCCCATGCCCTGCAGGAAGCGGGAAAGGACGAATTGCGACACCGAGCCGGAAACGGCGCAGCAGATCGAGCCGATGATGAACACGACCAGCGCGAGCCGGAAGACCTTCTTGGCGCCGAAGCGGTCCGCCATCCAGCCGCTGACCGGAATGAAGATCGCCAGTGCCAGCATGTAGGAGGTGAGGGCAAGCTTCAGGGTGATCGGCCCGACGCCGAGATCGGCCGCGATCGTCGGCAGCGCCGTCGATATGACGGTGGAATCCATGTTTTCCATGAACAGTGCGACGGCGAGAATGAGGGGGACGATGCGGTTCATGGACTGGGTCACGCGGGGAAGGAGGCTGGCCTTACTAGAGCTATCCTCGCCAATTGCCAACGCCCGTCGATGTTCCGATCATATCCGCATCACGTCTGCGTGACGCCGCTTTCCGTGCTGAAGGGGTCGATTATCTCAGTCCGCGACGTGCCCGCAGTCGCGGGGAGAAGAGGAATTCGAGGGAGAGGAAGATCATGACCATACCGAAGATGGGACGCCGGGCGCTGCTGGGTTCGGCCGGGCTTGGCATACTGGCCGCGCCGGCTATCGTACGTGCCCAGGCCGCGCCCGCGGCGCAGGGGACGGTGCAACTGGAAATCGACCGCGCCATGCCACCGGAGACCCACCGCTTCCCGCTTGGCGACTTTGAGGTCTTCGTCATCAAGGACGGTGCCCGCGGGGCGGGCGCGCCGAACGAGACCTTCGGGACCAACCAGCCGCCAGTCGATGTCGCGGCACTTCTGGAGGAGAACTTCCTGCCGGCAGGCGATTTCGTGAACAGTTTCGCCCCGACGCTCGTCAACACGGGCAGCGAAGTCGTGCTCTTCGACACCGGGCTTGGCCCCGGTGGACGCGCGCAGGGACTGGGCCGGCTGGTCGAGGGGCTCGCGGCAGGCGGCTATGCGCCCGAGGACGTCACCGTGGTGGTACTCACCCACATGCACGGCGATCACATCGGCGGGTTGATGGAGGACGGCAAGCCGGCCTTCCCGAATGCGCGATACGTGACCGGCCAGGTCGAGTACGACTTCTGGACCGATCCCGCCCGCGTCGGGACGCCGGCCGAGAACGGCCACAAGGGCGTTGTCGCCAACGTCCAGCCGCTTGCGGAGAAGATGACCTTCATCGACGATGGAGGGGATGTCGTTTCGGGCATCACCGGCATGGCCGCCTTCGGTCACTCGCCGGGGCACATGATCTACAACATCGAATCGGGCGGTCGGCGCCTGGTGCTGACGGCCGATACCGCCAACCATTTCGTGCTGTCGCTGCAGCGGCCCGACTGGGAGGTCCGCTTCGACATGGACAAGCAGGCCGCCGCGGCGACCCGCAAGAAGGTCTTCGACATGATCGCGGCCGACAAGGTCGCCTTCGTCGGCTATCACATGCCCTTCCCGGCGGTGGGCTATATCGAGAAAGAGGGAACCGGCTACCGCTTCGTGCCGAAGTCCTACCAGTTCGACCTCTGAGCATCCTCGACGACGAGCCAGGAACCCGGAGGCTCGGTCTCCGGGTTTTTTCTATTCCCATCCCGTCATGAACGTGTTACCAGCCCTCGCCAACTTCCTAGCATTTTTAAGGGACGCCCGGGCGGACGAATGATCGTTCCGGTGCAGTTCCCGCATTTCTGACCCGAAGGAATTGGCCATGGCACGCATCATTGAATCAGCAACCGGCGCGGATGCGCTTACCTTCGACGACGTGCTGCTGCAGCCCGGCCATTCCGAGATCATGCCCGGGCAGACGAACATCGCCACCACCATCGCGCGCGACATCGACCTCAACCTGCCGATCCTCTCTTCGGCCATGGATACGGTCACGGAAAGCCGGCTGGCGATCGCCATGGCCCAGGCCGGCGGCATTGGTGTCATCCACCGCAACCTGACGCCCGTCGAGCAGGCCGAGGAAGTCCGGCAGGTCAAGAAGTTCGAAAGCGGCATGGTCGTCAATCCGGTGACCATCGGCCCCGACGCGACATTGGCCGAGGCGCTGTCGCTCATGAAGTCCCACGGCATTTCCGGCATTCCGGTGGTGGAAAACGGCGGCAACGACGGCCAGAAGACCGGTCGTCTCGTCGGCATCCTGACCAATCGCGACGTTCGCTTCGCCTCCGACCCGTCCCAGAAGATCTACGAACTGATGACGCGGGAAAACCTCATCACGGTCAACGACAACGTCGACCAGTCCGAGGCTAAGCGTCTTCTTCACAAGCATCGCATCGAGAAGCTTCTGGTCGTGGACGGGCAGGGACACTGCGTCGGCCTGATCACCGTGAAGGATATCGAGAAGTCGCAGCTCAACCCGAACGCCTCGAAGGATGCGCAGGGTCGACTGCGGGCAGCCGCGGCGATCAGCGTCGGCGACGACGGCTTTGAGCGTGCCGAACGGTTGATCGACGCCGGCGTGGACCTTCTCGTCGTCGACACGGCGCCCGGCCATTCGCAGCGCGTCCTCGATGCCGTCGCCCGGGTGAAGAAGCTTTCGAACTCGGTGCGCATCATGGCCGGCAACGTCGCCACGGCCGACGGCACCCGCGCCCTCATCGATGTCGGCGCCGACGCGGTGAAGGTCGGTATCGGCCCCGGCTCGATCTGCACGACGCGGATCGTCGCAGGCGTGGGCGTCCCCCAACTCGCAGCCATCATGGCCGCCGTGGGCGCCGCACGGGAGCAGAACATACCGGTCATTGCCGATGGCGGCATCAAGTTCTCGGGCGACCTTGCCAAGGCGATCGCCGCAGGCGCCTCCGCCGTGATGGTCGGCTCGCTCCTGGCCGGCACCGACGAAAGCCCGGGCGAGGTCTACCTCTACCAGGGCCGCTCCTTCAAGGCATACCGCGGAATGGGCTCGGTCGGCGCCATGGCGCGCGGATCGGCGGACCGCTACTTCCAGGCGGAAGTCCGCGACACGCTGAAGCTCGTCCCCGAAGGCATTGAAGGCCAGGTACCCTACAAGGGCCCGGTCTCGGCGGTCCTGCACCAGCTCGCCGGCGGTCTGCGCGCCGCCATGGGCTATGTTGGCGGCGTGGACATCCGCGACTTCCAGGAGAGGGCGACATTCGTGCGCATCTCCGGCGCGGCCTTGAGGGAAAGCCACACCCATGGCGTGACGATCACCCGCGAAAGCCCGAACTATCCGGGCACGGGGGGCTGATCGGAACATCCCTTCGTCGATAGCGGCAGCAACCCCGGCTGACGCTCGTCGACTAGATCATGTACGAGCCATGGCCCTTGGGTCGTGGCTCGTACAGCGACTGCCGGCCATGCTCCTGCAACCGTTCTGGAGAGTGCAGTGACGTTCAGCACGATGATGATCTGGCCGATGATCGGCCACGCGGCCCTGGTTTTCTGCCTCTACTTCCTCCTGTCGCGACGCCGCGTCGGCGCCGTGCGCGCCGGCACGGCCAGGGCCGATCAGTTCAGGGAAAACCGCGACGAGCCGCTCGAAAGCCTGCTCATCAACAACAACATCAAGAACCAGTTCGAGCTTCCGGTCCTCTTCCATGTGGTCTGCCTGGCGCTCTACGTGACGACCGCGGACAATGTGGGCACGGCCCTGCTGGCCTGGGCATTCGTGCTTTCGCGCTACGTCCACGCCTATGTCCACATCACCACCAACCGGCTTCGCCAGCGCCGGTCGATCTTCATCGCGGGCTTCTTTATCGTCGTCCTGCTCTGGGTCTGGCTTGCCGTCTGGCTCGCGCTCTCCTGAGGTGATCCGGTAGGCCGATCTTTCACGCAGAAGTGTCACCCGCTTGTCGGCGGGATGATCTAGCCTTCGTCCTCCGGCAGTCCGTCTCGTGCGGGCATGGCCGCATAGTCCCGGGAGGAGACCTGCATGGAAAAGCCGACCATCACCCCGACCATCACCCAGGCGATGATCAACGCCTATGATGAATACACGCACCTCACGCTCGACCGCCGCGGCTTCATGGAGAAGCTGACCGCCCTGGCGGGGTCCGGCGCCGCGGCCGCCGCCATCGCGCCGCTCCTGGCCGCCAACGGAGCAAACGCGCAGATCGTGGACGAGAGCGACGATCGGCTGATCGCGGAAGACGTGACCTATCCGGGAGCGGACGGGGAGATGACCGGCTACCTCGTGCGCCCCAGGGATGCGAGCGGCGATTTGCCCGCCGTAATCGTCATCCATGAAAACCGTGGCCTGAACGCCCATATCCGCGACGTGGCGCGGCGCATGGCGCTCGAGGGCTTCGTCGTCCTGGCGCCCGATTTCCTCTCGCCGCAGGGCGGTACGCCCGCCGACGAGGACCAGGCCCGGCAGATGTTCAGCAGCCTCGATCCGAACGCCACCGCCGCCAACGGCGAAGCGACGCGCGCCTATCTTGCAAGTCTGGAAGGCACCAACGGCAAGGTCGGCGCGGTCGGCTTCTGCTGGGGAGGCGGGCTCGTGAACCGCATGGCAACGAAGTCCCCGGAACTCAACGCCGGTGTGGCCTATTACGGATCCCAGCCGCCGATCGAGGACGTGCCCGCAATCCGCGCGCCGCTATTGCTGCACTATGCAGGGCTCGACGAGCGGATCAACGCGGGCATCGAGGCCTACAAGGCCGCGCTCGAACAGAACGGCAAGACCTTCGAGATCTACGTCTACGAGGGCGTCAACCACGCCTTCAACAACGACACCTCGGCGGCGCGATACGACAAGGCGGCGGCGGATCTCGCCTGGAAACGCACGGTCGACTTCTTCAGGACGCACCTGAGCTGAGTTCGGCGGCGGGCCTTGTCCGGGCGTCGCCCCGATTTGCCAACCGGCAGTTCGAGATTGCCTTCGCCAACGCCGCCATTTCCTCGCGCCGGCCGCTCGATCTCCGCCACACAAGACCGATCTCCCGGGAGGGGGCGGGGTCGGCGAAGGGGACGATGCGGATGTCGTTGCGCGCCGTCTCCGTCGGGATGGCGAGTTCGGGAATGAGCGTCATCCCCATGTCGTGGGATACCATCTGCAGAAGCGTCGCCATCGACGTCGCGCCGATGTTGACGAGGTTGCGCTTGCGCGTGGTGCCGCAGACCGAAAGCGCCTGTTCTCTCAGGCAATGGCCCTCCTCGAGCAGGAGAAGGCGATCGGTGTCGACCTGCGTCTCCGTCATCGGCGACATCAGGATGGTGTCGCTGTTGTTGGCCATTGCCATGTAGAAGGGGTCGAAGAACAGGGACGTCGTCTCAAGCCCCTCCTGCTCGATCGGGAGCGCCGCGATGACGGCATCGAGCCTTCCTTCCTGAAGATCGACGAGCAACCGGTCGGTCACCGCCTCCTTCAGTTCGATCTCGATCAGCGGGAAGTTCTCCCGCAGCCGCGGCACGAGCTTCGGCACGAGATAGGGAGCGACGGTCGGAATGATCCCGATCCGGACCAGTCCTTCCAGGAGCTTGCCGCTATTGCGTGCACCGCTTTCCAGCTGATCCACGAGCCCGAGTATCGCAACGACCTGTGCGAGAACGTCCTCTCCATGGCGCGTCAGGAGGATGCCGCCGCGGTTCCGCTCGACGAGTCGCACCCCCAGAGAATGCTCCATCTCGCTGATCTGGGCAGAGAGGGCGGGTTGGCTGACATGGACCGATTCCGCCGCGCGCCCGAAGTGTCGTTCCCGGGCGAGGGCCTCGAAATACCGCATTTGGCGAAGCGTCAGAGCCATAAGAAAATCCTATCGCCGATCCAAAAAAATAATATTGGAAATTATGGAACTGCGGTGCGAAGGTCAAGTCGAAACCTAGAACCGTTCCAGAATGAAGCAGGGAGATGACATGTCCGACCGTCCCACGATGACGACCACCGCCGGTGCCCCTATACCGGACAACCAGAATTCGATTACTGCGGGGCCGCGGGGCGGCGTCATGCTGCAGGACTACCAGTTGATCGAGAAGCTGGCCCACCAGAACCGCGAGCGCATTCCCGAGCGCGTCGTCCATGCCAAGGGCTGGGGCGCCTATGGTACGCTGAAGATCACCGGGGACATCTCCAGGTACACGAAGGCCAAGTGCCTGCAGCCGGGCGCGGAAACGCCGATGCTGGCGCGCTTCTCCACCGTCGCCGGTGAAATGGGCGCGGCCGACCACGAGCGCGACGTGCGCGGTTTTGCGCTGAAGTTCTACACGCCGGAAGGCAACTGGGACCTCGTCGGCAACAACACGCCGGTCTTCTTCATCCGTGATCCGCTGAAGTTCCCCGACTTCATCCACACCCAGAAGCGCCATCCGCGCACCAACCTGCGCTCCGCGACGGCGATGTGGGACTTCTGGTCGCTTTCCCCTGAAAGCCTGCACCAGGTCACCATCCTGATGTCCGACCGCGGCCTGCCGGTCGACCCGATGCACATGAACGGCTACGGTTCGCACACCTATTCCTTCTGGAATGACGCCGGCGAGCGCTACTGGGTGAAGTTCCACTTCAAGACCCTGCAGGGCCACAAGCACTTCACCAACGAGGAAGGCGAAGCCCTCATCGGCAAGACCCGCGAAGGCTATCAGGAAGCCCTCTTCGGCGGCATCGAGCGTGGCGAGTTCCCGCGCTGGAAGGTGCAGGTCCAGATCATGACCGAAGAGCAGGCCGAGAAGACCTCCTACAACCCGTTCGACCTCACCAAGGTCTGGCCGCATTCCGAGTTCCCGCCGATCGACATCGGCACGATGGAACTGAACCGCAATGCGGACAACTATTTCGCAGAGATCGAACAGGCCGCATTCTCGCCGTCCAACATCGTGCCCGGCATCAGCCACTCCCCGGACAAGATGCTGCAGGCCCGCGTGTTCTCCTATGCCGATGCCCATCGTTATCGCCTGGGCACCCATTACGAGAACATTCCGGTCAACCAGCCGCGCTGCCCGGTCCATCACTACCATCGCGATGGTCAGATGAACACCTACGGCGGCCTGCGCACCGGCAATCCTGAGGCCTACTACGAGCCCAACTCGGTCAACGGACCCTTCGAGGACGCTTCCGCCAAGGAGCCGCCGCTGAAGATCTCCGGCGACATGACCCGCTATGACCACCGCGAAGGCAACGACGACTACGCCCAGCCGCGGGCGCTCTTCAACCTCTTCGACGAGGGCCAGAAGGGCCGCCTGTTCTCCAACATCGCAGCAGCGATGGGTGGGGTTCCCGGCCACATCGTCGAGCGCCAGCTCGCCCACTTCAAGCTGGTCCATCCGGACTACGAGGCAGGCGTCCGCGCTGCGCTGGAAAAGATGCACGGCTACAAGGCCGACACGATTTCGGCACAGCCCACCGCTGCCGCCGAGTAACATCGGTATCGAGTGAAAAATGAAACCGGGGCTTCTGCCCCGGTTTTTCGTTCTACCAGCTGGTCGCCATCTGGCCGGCCCGCAGCTTGAGCGAACGGCCGATCCCCTTCGGCTCGGGATCCAGGTCGTCCGGAACGACCGCCGGCGAGATGTTGTCGAGGCAGGCGGCGATGTGATCGGTGATCGCGTTCATCAGCGAGGGCGACAGCCCCGGCCGCTTCATCAGGCCGATCTGCACCGGCGGAAGCGGCGGGAAGCCATCCCCGGAAGTCAGCACCTTCATGCCGGGGCGCAGCGCCGATTCCGGCAGGACGGAAACCGCCATCCCCGCAAGCACTGCAGCCGCGACCACGGTCGACGACCAGCTCGTGAACAGGATCTGGTATTCCCGGCCGTCCGCATCCAGCGCCGAGGATGCCAGCTGCCGCCACAGGCAATCCCGGCGCCCGACCGCGAGCGGTACCGGCGCGCCCTCCCGTAGCGGATGGTTCGCCGATCCGACCCAGCAGAGCGGTTCGGTACGGACCACGTCCGACATGCGGGCCCGCGGGTTATGGGTCACCAGCGCAATGTCCAGCTCGCCGCGGGCCATCCGCTCCGCCAGGCTCGCTGAGTTCTCGCAGACGATATAGAGCTCGACGTTCGGGTGGGTCTTGGCGAAACGACCGATGATTTCCGGCATGTAGCGGTCCGCGTAATCGTCGGGCGTGCCGATCCTCAGCGTCCCTTCCAGCCGGTTGTCGTCGAAGGCGGCAATAGCCTCGTTGTTCAGGCGGATGATGCGGCGGGCATAGTTGAGGAGCTTCTCGCCCTCGGTCGTCAGCCGGTTGCCGCGCCCGTCTTTCGCGAAGAGCTGTTTGCCGATCCTCTCCTCGAGGCGACGCATCTGCATGGAGACCGCCGACTGCGTCTTGAACACCCGGTCCGCCGCCTTGGTGAAGCTGCCGGTGTCGACGATGGCGAGGAAAGTGTGAAGCTGGTCGATATCGAGGGGAGCAGTCATGGCGTCCATCCATCAGAGTAGCTGATAGCAACCATTAGAAACATTCGTTGGACTGATCAATAGAGCTTAGAATAAATGGCAATTGTACTCATCAGATCGGGTGTTTCTCCCTTCGCCCGTAGCAAATTGGCCACCCGTTCGCATGTTTCGCGGACGGGGCGGCTATCCTCGTGCCGATGGAAGGAAAGTATCATGCGCACGACCCGGATTGTTGAACTCGACCTCGCCAAGCCGCAGCCGGCGACGCGCGGCCTCTACACCACGAGCATTGCGTTCGCGGCGACGATCTGGCGCGTGATGCGCAATCGCTGGGCGTCCAACCGTCTTCACGAGCTCGACGACCGCCAGCTCGACGATATCGGCCTGAGCCGTCACGACGTCTTCGCCGCGACGCATGCCTCCCGCCTCTTCGACGATCCCGCCGCCCTGCTGGCCGAGTCTGCGCGCCGCCGTGCGGTCGTCAGGTTCGAGCGGCTTCGGAGGATCTGAATTTTCCCCGCAGGGTGATAGCCAATAGCCCTGCCGCTTGCCCGGCCCGGTCTCCCGGCCGGGCTTTTTTATGCCTGGTTTATTTGGGGCTCTTCGCCGCCGCGGCGGCTTCTCCGGCGGGCTTGCCGCCCAGATAGGTATCGAAGATCGATTCCATGCTCTTCTGATAGGCCTTCTGCACCTCGAGCCCGCTGTCGAACATGCTGGCCAGCGCGTCGGCATAGGGATTGGACGCAGGCTTCGCTTCTGTCTGCGCGGAGGCCTTTTGAGCCGCCGTCGTGCCGGGCTTGCCCGTCATCATCTCCTGGAACGCCTGCATGAACGGGTTGTTGGCGAACGGATCGACCGTTGCCGCGGGACGTGGCGCCGCGGTCTCCTTGTCCAGCCCCCATGCGCTGCGGATGCTCTGCATGAAGGGATTGTCGAAGAGATCGGCCGGGGCGGCCGCAGGGCTCGGCTTCGGCTGGAGGCCGAGGTTCTCCAGCCATTGCCGGGTCATCTGTCCCATCGGGCTGGAGGCGAACATATCGCCGCCTTGCTGCATCTGCCCGGTCGCCTGCTTGAACATGCCGCCCATCATCATGTCCGCCATAACCGGCATCATGTTGCGCAACATGTCCTGGCCGAGCCCGGTCAGTTGCGCCGCCTGCGCCGAGATGGCGCGCGCGACCGCCGGTGACCCGAAGAGCTTGTCCAGAACGGCATTGCCGTCCGCGATCCCCTGGGGCGTGAAGGCCTTGCTCAGGTCCTCGAAATACTTCGCATAGGCGCCCGACATCATCGTGTTCATCAGGGTGCCGAAGTCGTAGGGGTTAGTGGCGGTACGCTTGAGGCCGGAGGAAAAGGCGGGCGTCAGCGCTGCGATCGCCTGTGCCACCTGCTCCTGCGCAAGGTTGAACTGCCGCGCCATTGCCTCCATGGCGGTACCGTTCTGCGCCTTCAGCATCATGTCGAACAGTGGCAGCATGGAGCATTCCTCTCGGGTTGACGCGATAGGCAAATATATCCCGAAACTTATCGACGGAAACCGCTTTTTGGAATGCGGTCGATCAGTACTTGTACTCGTCGAATACGGGCTCGACGCTTTCCTGCCAGCGACCGTGGTAAAGGGTCAGCAGGTCGTCCGCCAGTGTTGCCCTTGTCGCCAGCACTTCCTCGAGCGGGTTCAGGAATACCGTCTCGTCCTGCCCCTCGCCATTCAGCCGCTTGCGGGATGCCAGGCCGTCGCGCGAGATGGCGACGACCGCGCGGGCGATTTCCATCAGCGGCCGTCCTGCGATCTCGGCCTTGAGCCCTCTGGCGGGAATGCTGTCGCGAAGCTGCTGGACATCCGCGTAGGTCCACCCCGCCGTCAATTCTTCAGCTGCGGCAAGCGCGCCCTGGTCGTAGAGGAGGCCGACCCAGAAAGCCGGGAGCGCGCAGATGCGCCGCCACGGACCGCCATCGGCCCCGCGCATTTCAAGGAAGCGCTTCAGCCGGACGTCGGGAAAGAGCGTGGAAAGGTGGTTGGTCCAGTCGCCGAGCGTCGGCTCCCAGGCATCGATCTCGCCCTTGAGGGCGCCGTTCATGAACTGGCGGAAGGTGACATGGGTGCAGTCGTGGTACCGGCCGTCGCGAACGACGAAATACATCGGCACGTCGAGTGCCCACTCGACATAGTCGTCAAAGCCGAAGTCGGCGTTGAAGACGAACGGGAGAATGCCCGCACGCTGGTTGTCGGTGTCGCGCCAGATGTCGCCGCGCCAGGAAAGCAGCCCGTTCGGCTTGCCTTCGGTGAAGGGCGAGGAGGCAAACAGTGCCGTTGCAAGCGGCTGCAGCTTCATCGAAAGCCGCATCTTGCGCGCCATGTCCTCTTCGGAGGAGAAATCGAGGTTCACCTGGATCGTGCAGGTGCGATACATCATGTCGAGACCCTGCGTGCCGACCTTGGGCATGTAGCGGGTCATGATCCCGTAGCGCGACTTCGGCATCCTCGGCGTCTCGGCCAGGCTCCATTTCGGGCTGCCGCCGATGCCGAGGAAGCCGATGCCCATCGGCTCGGCGACCTCGCGCAGGACCTCGAGATGCCGGTTGGATTCCTGGCAGGTCTGGTGGACCGTCTCGAGCGGCGCTCCGGAAAGCTCGAACTGGCCGCCGGGCTCGATGGAGATCGCGCCCATGCCGGTGGGTTCGGCAAGCCCGATGATGTTGTCGCCGTCCATGATCGGATCCCAGCCCAGTCGCGCCTGCATGCCCGTCAGAAGCGCGGCGATGCTGGCCTCGCCCGCATAGGGAACGGGGCTGTGGTCCCTGGTGAAGAACGGAAACTTCTCATGCTCGGTGCCGAGCCGGAATTCGTCGGCCGGACGCGCGCCGCCTGCGAGGTAGGCTGAAAGCTCGGACACCGAATTCAGGGGTGTCTGGTCGATCGTGTCACGGGCCATGGAAATTACCTTGTAGAGCCGCCAGGGCTGTCGTTTCCGGCTGCTTGAACCGGATTGATGTGCCGCGCAAGTGAATTTGTTTCAAGATGATTTCAGAATTTCATGAAATTCGTTGCCGGCGTATCATCGCCAGTCGCCGATGGTGGCCTGGATAACGGCGAGCGCGGCGACGGCGGCCGTATCTGCCCGCAGGATGCGCGGGCCGAGCGGGATCGGAGTGACCAAGTCGAGGCCGCGCAGCATCCCACGCTCCTCTTCCGAAAAGCCTCCCTCGGGTCCCACGAGAAGAGCGAGGCGCTGGCCTCGCAATTCCTCCAGCGCGGGGAGGGGGTTCTGGCTTTCCTCGCCTTCGTCGCAAAAGATGATCCGCCGGTCCGCCGGCCATTCGTCGAGCAGGTCACGCAGCTTCCCGGGCGGTGTAACCTGCGGGACCGACAGTATTCCGCATTGCTCCGCGGCTTCTATCGCGTTTGCCTGCAGCCGGTCGAGATTGGTGATCTTTCCCTGCACATGCTGCGTCATCACCGGCTGGAGCAGTCCGGCGCCCATCTCGACGGCCTTCTGTACCATGTAGTCGAGACGGCCGACCTTCAGCGGCGCGAAGAGGTAGTGGAGATCGGGGGCGGCAGGTTGCGGACGCGTCTGTTCGGCGCATTCGATCACCAGCTTCTTCCGGGAGGGGAAGGCGAGCCTTGCCCTCCATTCGCCGTCACGGCCGTTGAAGACGAGGATCTCGGCGCCATCCGTCAGCCGCAGCACGTTGGCGAGGTAGTTGAACTGCTCCGGACCGGCCTCAACCCGGGTGCCGGCCGAAAGGTCGCCCGCCACGTAAAGCCGCTGCATTCGGAAGTTGGCGCGCATGCTCGTTCACCCTCAGAGGAAGAACGAAGACATAGCCAGATAGAGAATGGCTGCAAGGCCGCCTGCGGCGGGAACGGTGATGACCCAGGCCGCGACGATGGTCATGAAGTGCGAGCGACGGACGAGATAGCGGCGGCGCAGTTCTTCGGCGTTGCGCTCGGCGCGCTCCTCGATTTCCCACTTGTCCGCCTTCATCCTCATGTACTCGACGCGGCGCTTGGAGTTGCGGGTATACCACTCGCGGAAGAAGCCGACCCCGAACACCGCCCCGACGGCGATGTGCGTGGAGCTTACCGGCAAGCCGAGCCAGGAGGCGATGATGACGGTCAGCGCGGCCGAGAGCGACACGCAGAATGCCCGCATCGGATTGAGCTTGGTGATCTGCTCGCCGACGAGCCGGATCAGGCGCGGTCCGAAGAGGAGAAGCCCGACGGAAATGCCGAAGGCGCCGATGACCATAACCCACAGCGGGATGCTGACCGCTCCGGAGACGCTGCTCCCCTGCGCGACCGAGACGATGGCGGAAAGCGGACCGATCGCATTGGCGACGTCATTGGCGCCGTGAGCAAACGACAGCAGTGCCGCCGCGAAGATCAGCGGCAGCTGGAAGAGCTTGCGCAGAGACTGGTTGCGGTTCTCGAGGCCGCGCGACTGGCGGCGGATCAAGGGCACGCTGGATGCCCAGGCCGCGGCGCCCGCGACCAGCCCGACGAGGCAGGCGTTCAGCAGGGAGACGTGGACGAGCTGGCGAAGCCCCTTGAGCGCCAGATAGGCGGAAAAGGCGCCGACCATGACAGCGATGAGAACCGGGACCCAACGGCGCGCCGCGGCGATCTTGTCATGGCGGTAGATGATGAATTCCTTGATGAAGGCCAGGAAGCCCGCCGCCACGACGCCGCCCATCAAAGGGGATATGACCCAGCTGGCGGCGATCCCGCTCATCTGCGTCCAGTCGACCGATCCCACGCCCGCCGCCGCGACGCCGGCGCCGACGACGCCGCCCACCACCGCATGGGTCGTCGAGACGGGTGCGCCGATCCAGGTCGCAAGATTGACCCACAGGGCAGACGACAGCAGCGCCGCCATCATCGTCCAGATGAACATGTCGGCGTTTTCGAACTGGGCCGGGTCGATAATGCCCTTGGAGATCGTCTCGACGACGTCGCCGCCTGCGATCATCGCGCCGGCGGTCTCGAACACCGCGGCGATGAAGAGGGCGACGCCCATGGACATCGCCTTGGCGCCGACCGCGGGCCCGACATTGTTCGTCACGTCGTTCGCGCCGATGTTCAGCGCCATGTAGGCGCCGACAGCGGCTGCGGCGATGACGACGACCGCACCCGGCCTGTCGATCACGGCCACCGCCGCGAACATCATTGCTGCCACCAGGAAGATCAGTCCAATTCCCGGACCCGCAAGACGCCGGGAGACGGAGTGCGTTGCAGCTTCGACCGAACTGATCTTGTCGAGGTCTTTGTCCAGCGTCTGTTTGACGAGGCGCGGGGTCTGCTGTGCCATGACGGTTCCTTCGGCCAGGGAGGTTCGCGGCATTCATGCCGCGATCACTATTCATCGGCCGTCAGGA
>JAEZHO010000079.1 GCA_023416545.1 Pseudomonadota bacterium | reverse complement strand
ATCCTGCCCGCCAACACGATCATCCCGGCGCCGGAAGACGCGCCGGAGCACCTGAAGACGTCCGGCAAGTTCTCCACCGCCGACCGCAAGCGCGCCGAGGGCGTCGGCACCGTGCCCGGAAAGGACGGCGTGCGCCCGACCGGCCTGTCGCTCCCCTTCGACGGCCAGCCGGTGCAGGGCTTTTCGGGCATCAAGACCATGGCGGACGGCACCTTCTGGAGCCTTTCCGACAACGGCTTCGGCTCCAAGATCAATTCCAGCGACACGATGCTGATGCTTCACAATATCCGCTTCGACTGGGACAGCGGCACGGTCTACCGGCTCGACACGGTGTTCCTGAGCGATCCGGACCGCAAGGCTCCCTTCCCGATCGTCATGGAAGGCTCCGACAGCCGCTACCTGACGGGCGCCGATTTCGACGTGGAATCGATCCAGCCCACCGGGGACGGCTTCTGGGTCGGCGAGGAATTCGGCCCCTATGTGCTGAAGTTCACCAGGGACGGCAAGCTGACCGACGTCATTGCCACCAAGGTCGGCGACATGCCGGTTCTTTCCCCCGACAATCCGACGCTCGTCACGCCGGCCAACCCGACCGCGAAAATGGCCGCCTTCAACCTGAAGCGCTCCGGCGGCTATGAAGGGCTTGCCATGTCCAAGGACGGCTCGAAGCTCTACGGCATGCTGGAGGGCCCGCTCTTCCTGGAAGACGGCACCGTGGAGCAGGCGGACGGCCAGACGGCGCTGCGTATCATCGAACTCGATGCCGCCTCCAGGGAGTGGACGGGCCGTTCCTGGCTCTACCCGCTGTCGGCCGGCGGCGAGGCGATCGGCGACTTCAACATGATCGACGGCACGACCGCGCTGGTGATCGAGCGGGACAACGGCGCCGGCACCGCCGACCGCGCCTGCGCCGACCCGAAGAAGCCGGAACCCACCTGCTTTGCGGTCCCCGCCAGGCACAAGCGGATCTACAAGATCGAGATGACCGACGAGAACGCCGGCAAGGCCGTTCGCAAGATCGGCTATATCGACCTGATGCAGGTAAAGGATCCGAAGGGCGTCGCCCGCCAGGGCGGCGGCGAAGGCTTCTACGACATGCCCTTCGTCACGATCGAGGATGTCGACGTGGTGGATGACAGCCATATCGTCGTCGGCAACGACAACAACCTGCCGTTCTCGGCCGGGCGGGCGCTCGACAAGGCGGACGACAACGAGTTCGTGCTGCTGGAAGTCGGCGAGTTCCTTGCCGCGAAGTAGGCGGGAACATGCATGCGCCTCCCCTCTCCCCGCTCGCGGGGGGAGGATCATGCCCGGCTCGTCCAAAGCCGGATGCCGTTGTCCGCGCGGCGTCCGAGCGATAAGCTTCGGCCGCCGGAGAACGGGCCGATGACAGATCCAGACGAGATAAAGCAGGCGCTCAGAGAAGCTTGGTCGATCGACACCAGCAGCAAGTGGACCGAGGAATGCCCCGCCCGCGGCCAGTGCAGCGTGACTGCGCTTGCCGTCCAGGACCTGCTGGGCGGAACGCTGCTCCGCACGGACGTGAACGGGGCGATGCACTTCTATAATCTCATCGGCGGGCGTCGCGAGGACTTCACATCGAGCCAGTTCGATACGCCGATCCCTTACGACGACCTTCCCGCTACGCGGGAGGAAGCGATGAGTGACACGACCCCTGCACAATACGAAGCGTTGAGGAGAAGCCTCAAGGCCGCGCTCGGTGCCTCTTCAGCGTTCACTACTCGAACCTGAAGGCGAGGCGCTTGCCGGTCAGCTTTGCGAGTTGCTGCAGCCGGCCTTCCAGGCGCTCACCGGCGAGGTTCGCATGCTCGGGGGGCACGACGAATTCCAGGTCGAGGTCCGGCGAGGAGGCGGGGCGGAAGGCCAGGGTGTTGACGATGCCGGGCATGGAGGCGGAGAACAGGTAGACCACCCGCAATATGCCGCCGAGGAGCTTTGCCAGTTCATGCAGGCGTCGACCGGCGATGTTGGCGAGCGGACCGGACGCATCGTCGTCCTGCAGCCCCTCGAAGCGGTAGTAGTTGGCAAGCGCCAGATAGGCGCGGCCCGGATGGGTGATGCCGACGAGGGAGGAGTGGGCGATGAGGTTCATGGCCTGGGGGCCGCGGTAATCGGGATGGGCGCGCCAGCTGATATCGGCGAGCAGGCAGGCCGCCTGCCGGTAGCGGCTTTCCTCCAGCGTTTCGTCGATGCCGAAGAGGGGAACCATCTGCCCCGTCCAGACGGCGAGTTCGCGGGCATGCCGGGGAGAGCGGGCCCGCAGGATCGCCAGTTCGTCGGCGGCCACGAGCAGCGGATCGGAGGCCTTCTCCTCCTCCGAGAGCAGCGAATAGAGATAGCCCTCGCGCATGCCCTGGGCGGAGAAGAGGATGCGCTCGGGCTTCATGACCCGCAGCACTTCCTGCATGGCGACGGCGCCGAAAGGCAGGAGCGCGCGACGGTTCTTGGACACCGCCTGGAAGGCGGGATGCTTGCTGTCGGCCTCGACCACCCTTTCGAGGAAGGATGCCATATCGTCCGAACTGAGCTCGTATCCCTGCATCATGTGCAGCGGGTAGCCGGTCAGTTCCATGTGCAGCTTGGCGATATTTCGCCAAGTGCCGCCCACGGCATAGAAGGTCCGGCCCTCCCCCTTCTTCAGGAATGACGCCCGCGCGACGTGCTCCGCGGCGATCGCCCTTGCCTTGTCGAGCGATTGACCGGAAGTCTCGGAAAGGCGCAGCCCGCCGAGGGGAAGCGTGATGCCCCGGCCGACCTCTTCGCCGCGAATGTCGATGAGTTCGAGCGAACCGCCCCCGAGGTCCCCGGCGATCCCGTCCGGTTCGTAGAAGCCGCTGATGACGCCATAGGCGGAATAGAGGGCCTCCTCCTCCCCGCTCAGCACCTGCACCTTGCAGCCGAGGATTTCCTCCGCGTCCCGGATGAACTTCGAACCGTTCGCGGCTTCGCGTGCGGCGGCGGTCGCCAGGGGATAGATATGCGTGGCGCGGGCCTGCTCGGAGAGGGCGCGGAACCGTCGGAGCGCCGCCAGCGCACGGTCGACGGCGCCCGGATCCATCCGGCCTGTGGAGGCGAGGCCCTTGCCGAGGCCGCAGAGGACCTTCTCGTTGAAGAGCATGGCAGGCGAGCGGGACAGGCCCTCGTAGATCACGATACGGACGGAGTTGGAGCCGATGTCGACCACGGAGACGGGAGCGATTCCCGGCAGCCGGCCCTGCGCTTCAGATCTTACCATGCTGCCTTTTTCTCGGCCTAGTTCCTGCGTCCGGACACCAGGCCGGCGATCAGTTTCGGAGCACTTGAGTTCAGAGCTTCACCGCGACCGGAAAGACTCGGATTGGTCATGAAATACTGTTGCGCGTTGAAAGGTTCCTCGCCCGGACGCACTTCGATGCGTCTTGACGTCCCGTCGGGCAATATCTCGTAGCTCTGCTGGTTGTCAATCAGGTTGCCGAGCATGATCTGCGAGAGCACCTGCTCGTGAACCGTGGGGTTGAGAAGCGGCACGAGCGTCTCGACGCGGCGGTCGAGATTGCGGGGCATCATGTCGGCCGAGCCTATGTAGACCAAGGCCTTGTCGGAGGGCAGTCCGTAGCCGTTTCCGAAGCAGAAGATGCGGCTGTGCTCGAGGAAGCGGCCGACGATCGACTTCACCCGGATATTGTCCGACAGCCCTTTCACCCGCGGGCGGAGGCAGCATATGCCGCGGACGACCAGGTCGATGTCCACGCCGGCGGCGCTGGCGCGGTAGAGCGCGTCGATGATCTCCGGATCGACCAGGGAATTCATCTTCATCCAGATCGCGGCCGGGGCGCCGTTGCGGGCATGGACGATTTCCTCCTCGATGTGGCGGAGGATGCGCGGACGCAGCGTATAGGGCGAGACGGCAAGCTTCATGCTGTCCTCCGGCTCGCCGTAGCCGGTGATGAAGTTGAAGACATTTGCCATGTCGTGGGCAATCTTCGGATTGCAGGTGAAGAAGGACAGGTCCGTGTAGATGCGGGCGGTGACCGGGTGGTAGTTGCCCGTTCCCAGGTGGCAGTAGGTCCGGAGCTTGCCATCCTCGCGGCGCACGACCATCGACATCTTGGCATGCGTCTTCAATTCGATGAAGCCGAAGACGACCTGTACGCCGGCGCGCTCCAGGTCGCGTGCCCAGCGGATATTGGCCTCCTCGTCGAACCGTGCCTTGAGCTCGACCAGCGCGGTGACCGACTTGCCGGCCTCGGCCGCATCGATCAGGGCGCGGACGATCGGGCTGTCGTTCGAGGTGCGGTAAAGGGTCTGCTTGATGGCCAGCACATCCGGATCACGCGCCGCCTGCAGCAGGAACTGCACGACGACGTCGAAGCTCTCATAGGGATGGTGGACGACCATGTCCTTCTCGCGGATGGCCGCAAGGCAATCGCCCGCATGCTCGCGAACGCGCTCCGGAAAGCGCGGATTGAAGGGTTCGAAGCGCAGGTCCTCGCGCGGCGCCTTGGTGATCTCCGAAAGCGTGTTGAGCGCCAGCAGGCCGGGAAGAACGGCGATGCGGTTGTCGGGAACGCCGAGTTCCTGCACCACGAACTGGCGCAGTTCCGGCGGCATCTCGGAATCGGTCTCGATCCGGATGACCTTGCCGCGGCGGCGGCGCTTCAGGGCCGTCTCGAAGAAACGGACGAGGTCTTCGGCCTCTTCCTCCACCTCGATATCGCTGTCGCGGATGATGCGGAAAGTGCCCGCGCCCTGCACCACATAGCCGGGGAAGTGGCGGTTGGTGAACTTTCCGACCACGTCTTCCAGCGTAATGTAGCGGATGGCGCCCCCTTCGTCGGGCAGGCGGATGAAGCGATCGAGGGTCGGCGGAAGGCGCAGGAGCCCGGTCATCGGCTCGCGGCCGTTGAGGCTCTCGAGCTGCAGGGCGATCGAGAAGCCGAGGTTGGGGATGAACGGGAACGGATGGGCCGGATCTATCGACAGCGGCGTCAGCACCGGGAAGAGTTCATCGTCGAAGGCGTTCGCAAGCCAGGTGCGGTCGTCGCTCGACAACGCCGCCGGGCGGACGATCAGGATGTCCTCGCGGGCGAGATATTGCTGCAGGACGGCGAGCGAGGCCTGCTGTTCCATCTGCAGATTGTCGATCTCCTGCAGGATGGCGTCGAGCTGTTCCGCCGGCGTCTTGCCGTCGGGGCTGCGGATGACGATGCCCTGCCGGACCTGGCCTTCGAGCCCGGCCACGCGGACCATGAAGAACTCGTCGAGATTGGCGGCCGAGATCGACAGGAAGCGCACCCGTTCGAGCAGCGGATGGGCGGTGTTCAGCGTCTCCTCGAGGACACGGCGATTGAACTGCAGCCAGGAGAATTCGCGGTTGATGAAGCGATCGGGGCTCTGCAGCAGATCCTCCATGACGGGTGCTGCCCCTTCCTGTTCATGCGTCTCCGTCGTCACGTCCATGCCATCGCCCCCAAGTTATCCTCCGGCCGATATTACAGTTTGGCGACGGAACTATGACAGTCAATCGTCGTCGACGGTATTTCCGACCTCGTCCAGGACTTCGGCCGCGAGCTGCCGCGTGATCCGCGTCCCGCGGGCGAGCGCCAGGCGGTCGAGGCGGTCGACGATCGTCTGCGCGGCGGCCAGCGAGCGTTCCATCCGGGTAACGATATATCCGACCAGCTTGTCATCTATGTAAAGCTGCCGGTCGGCGAAGAGCTTGACGATCACCTGGGCCAGCAGGTCCTCGTCGGGCTCGCCGATCTCCACGACGGTCGCCGCCTTGAGGCGGGAGCGCAGGTCGGGCAGCGTGACCGGCCATGACATCGGCCAGAGACGCGATGTGACGAGCAGGCTGTGGCCGTTCTCGCGGACACTGTTGATGACGTGGAAGAGTTCGGTATCGTCGAAGCCCTGGCGTTCGGCATCCTCGAAGAGGACGGGGCCGGCGGCCGCGACCGCCGCCGATCCGGAGCCGGCATGCGGATGAATGGGTGTCGCGCCGCTCTTTTCCTGCCAGATGGCTGCGAGATGCGACTTGCCGGAACCGACGGGCCCGGCGAGCACGACGACCGGGGACGGCCAGTGCGGCCAGGCATCGATGATGGAGACGGCCGCGCTCAGGCGTCCGGAGACCAGAAGGTCCTCGCGGCCGGTCGCGGCATCATAGGTGAAGGAAAGCGGCAGCTGCTCGTGGCGGCGCCGCTCTTTCTCTGTCGGTTCGCTCATTCGCCTTCCCGGGAGTGCTCCAGGGCCTGCGGCGGCTCCTGCCAGGGAAGCGCGGGCGCACGGCCGTGATAGAGGTCGCTGTCAAGATACCGCGACAGGGCAAAGCGGACAAGCACGCCGACCACGGCCGCGGCCGGCACGGCGATCAGCAGCCCGACGAAGCCGAACATCGCGCCGAAGGCGAAGAGCGCGAACATCAGCCAGACCGGATGAAGCCCGATCCGCGAGCCCATCAGCTTCGGCTGCAGGATGTTTCCCTCGATGAACTGGCCAGCGAAGAAGACGACCGCCGTCGCGATGATCCAGTGGTATTCCGGCCAGAACTGGACGAGGGCGACGCCGAGCGACAATGCGAGGCCGACGAAGGAACCGACATAGGGGATGAAGCTGATCATGCCGGCGACGAAGCCGATCAGCAGGCCGAAGTTGAGACCGATCAGCGACAGGCCGACCGCGTAGAAGATGCCGAGGATGAGGCAGATCGACCCCTGCCCCCGGACGAACCCGGCGATCGCATTGTCCATCTCGCGGGCCAGCCGGCGAACCGTCTGCGTCTGCGAGCGGGGAACCCAGCCATCGACCTTGGCGATCATCTTGTCCCAGTCGAGCAGGATGTAGAAGGCAACCACCGGGGTGACGACGAGGAGCGAGACGACGTCGAGGAGCGTCTTTCCGGAGGCCCAGATCTGCCGCAGCAGGCCGGCGATGAAGCCGGCACCCTCGGTCATCACGTCGGAAAAGTTCTGCTTGGCGGTCTCGATCTGCGCGCTCAGCCAGTCCGGAAGGAAGGCATCGGGCGTGGCGATCAGTTCCTGCAGCTTTCCGACATAGCCCGGCAGCGCCCGGGCGAAGTCGTTGAGCTGGCTGACGATGACCGGGATGATGATCATCAGCGAGAGCGTGAAGAGAAGCACGAAGCAGACGAGGATCACCACCGTCGCCATCATGCGGCTCAGGCCGCGCCGTTCCAGCCAGTCGGCAACGGGATCGAGGAAATAGGCAAGCGCCATTCCCGCCACGAAGGGCAGCAGGATCGAGCGGAAGGCCCAGAGGAAGACGACGCACAAGATCAGCGCCGCCACCCAGAAGAGGATGTGACGGCGCAGGCTCGCTCCGCTGATATGGTAAGGCATCGGCTGTCTTCCCCGGTGGTGGCCGCAGTCGGCCCACGGATAGGAGGCGCCGCCACGGCGGTCAAGTATCCCGGCGCTCGCTCACCGGTTTCCCCTGCGAAGGAAGGCGGAGTGCTTGCATAAGCCCGCGTGTCGTGCAATGGCCGTCACAGCTTAGCGAGCGGAGACAAGCGATGAGCGAGACGGGCAAGAACGGCCTCACCTATAGCGACGCGGGCGTCGACATCGATGCCGGGAACCTGATGGTCGAGAAGATCAAGCCGGCCGTCCGCTCCACCCGCAGGCCGGGCGCCGACGGCGAGATCGGCGGCTTCGGCGGCCTGTTCGACCTGCGCGCCGCAGGCTTCACCGATCCGGTCCTCGTCGCGGCAAACGACGGCGTCGGCACAAAGCTCAAGATCGCCATCGACGCGGACCGCCACGACACCGTCGGCATCGACCTCGTCGCCATGTGCGTCAACGACCTCGTGGTACAGGGCGCCGAGCCGCTGTTCTTCCTCGACTATTTCGCCACCGGCAAGCTCGATCCGGACCAGGGCGCGGCAATCGTCCAGGGCATCGCGGAAGGATGCCGCCAGGCCGGTTGCGCGCTGATCGGCGGCGAGACGGCGGAAATGCCCGGCATGTACTCGGGCGGCGACTACGACCTCGCCGGCTTTGCCGTCGGCGCGGCGGAGCGCGGCCAGCTGCTGCCGGTCGGCGACATCGCCGAGGGCGACCTCATCCTCGGCCTCACCTCTTCCGGCGTCCATTCGAACGGCTATTCGCTGGTGCGCAAGATCGTCTCGGTCTCGAGACTCGGATGGGACGACGACGCACCCTTCGCCGATGGCAAGAGCCTCGGCGAGGCGCTGCTCACGCCGACGCGGATCTACGTCAGGCCGCTGCTCAAGGCGATCCGCGAGACCGGCGCGATCAAGGCGCTTGCCCATATCACCGGCGGCGGCTTTCCGGAAAACATCCCGCGCGTGCTGCCGGCCAACCTCGCGGCGGAAATCGACCTCGATTCCATTCCCGTGACGCCGGTCTTCTCCTGGCTCGCCGCGACCGGCGGCGTGGAGGCGAAGGAAATGCTCCGGACCTTCAACTGCGGCATCGGCATGATCGCCGTGGTGGCCGCCGAAAACGCCCAGGCCGTGACAGACATCCTTTCCGCGGAGGGCGAGATCGTCGTGCCGCTCGGCCGGATGGTGTCGCGCGCGGAAGGCGGACCGGGCGTCATCTACCAGGGCACGCTCGGCCTATGACCCTGACGGAAGGCCGCCCCCGGAAACGCATCGTCGTCTTCATCTCGGGCGGCGGTTCGAACATGCTGACGCTCGCAAAGGCTTGCGAAGCGCCGGACTGGCCTGCCGCCATCGCCTGCGTGATATCCGACAAGGCCTCGGCCGGCGGGCTCGCGAAGGCCGAGGCCTTGGGAATCCCGACCAAGGTCTTCGAGCGGAAGGACTACGCGGACAAGGCAGCCCACGAGGCGGCGATCCTTGCGGCTCTCGACGAGCTGGAGCCGGACCTCATCTGCCTTGCCGGCTACATGCGGCTCCTGTCCGGCGAATTCATCCGCCGCCACGAGGGACGCATCCTCAATATCCACCCTTCCCTCCTGCCGCTCTTTCCCGGTCTGCATACGCACCAGCGCGCCATCGACGCCGGCATGAAGATCGCCGGATGCACGGTGCATTTCGTGACCGAGGGGATGGACGAAGGTCCGATCGTGGCGCAGGCAGCCGTTCCGGTCATGGCGTCCGATACGGCGGAAACGCTCGCCGCGCGGGTGCTGTCGATCGAGCACCAGCTCTATCCGCTGGCGCTGAAGCTGGTGGCGGAGGAAAGCGTGCGGATGGAGGACGGGCGCGCGGTGACCCTTCCCGGCACCGATCGGAAGCTCGCCTCCCAGCAGCTCATCTCCGGCGGGCTTTAGGCCCGGCCATTTGACGCCCGCCGTGACCGCGCCTATCCTGCAATGGTCGCTGGAGCACAGCCATGACCGTCACCGTCAAAGTTGAAGACGCAAACCTGCGAGAACTTCTGGCCAGGGTCGAGGCCGGCGAGGAAGTCGTGCTCCTGCGCGGCGACGAACCGGTCGCGAAGCTCTCCGGGGATCGCAGATCCTATGAGCAAGGCCGAGCTTATCGAGACCATCATCCGAGAACGGGCCGGACGGCAGCCCGTCACCCAAGAAGAGATCGCCGAGTGGAAACAGATCGGCCGGAGGTAGCCAGCGTCAACCGGCGACTGGCGGAGGCGGCGATGCGCGAGGGCGTCGAGCCGCCTGACATAGTCAGGTCGCCTGCTTCCAAGCCCTAAAGCGTGTCGCGGTTCAGCGCAGCCCATTGCAGCAGCATGATCGTCTTGCCGTCGCAGATCTCGCCGGTGCCGATCATCGACAGCGCATCGTCGAGCGGGATTTCGAGGACCTCGATGTCCTCGTGCTCCTCGTCCAGGCCGCCGCCGTCGTTCACCTTGTGGTCGATGTCGACCCGCGCATAGAAGAAATGGATACGTTCGGTAATCGCGCCCGGCGAGATGAAGCATTCGAAGAGAAAGCGAATGTCGCGCACCTCGTAGCCGGTCTCCTCCACCGCTTCGCGGCGGATCGCCTCCTCCGGAGCGTCGCCGTCCAGGAGGCCGGCCGGCGTCTCGATCAGCCAGCCCGGGTGGCCTGTAAGGTGAGCCGGCATCCGGAACTGCCGGACGAGGATGACGACCTGGCGGGCAGGATCGAAGAGAAGGATCGTGGCGCCGTGGCCCCGGTCATAGCATTCCCGCGACAGCCGATGAACCTCGCCGCGGGAGTTGGTATAGTCGAACGTCACCTTGCGCAGGTGGTACCAGTCGTCGGAAAGCGTCCTGTCCTCGACGATCTCGACCTTGGCATTCTCAAGCTTGCTCATGCGTCGTCCTTGCGCATCCAGACGCGATTGTCGTGGAAGGCCGCGCCGCCGTAGGGGGCGACGGCATCGGCGCCTGTGAGGACGTTGATCCCCTCCCCGTCCAGATGCGCCTTGTTGGGCCACAGGCCCTCGGCGATCAGGACACCGCGCCTTGCGCCCGGCACGATGCGGGCGTGAAGGCGGATCTCGCCGCGCCTGTTGCCGATCCGGACGACGTCGCCGTCGAGGATGCCCATGCGGGTCGCGTCCGTTGGCTCGATCATCACCTCCGGCCGCCCTTCCTTCTGCGCCGAAGTCGGCGTCTCGGCGAAGGTGGAGTTGAGGAAGTTGCGGGCGGGAGAGGTCGCCAGGCGGAAAGGATGCTCGGCATCCGCTTCCTCGATCACCGGAACGTAATCCGGGAACTTCGGCAGTGCCGCGACCGGCCCCATGGGACCGATGCTTTGCGGCGGACGGTTCGGCGAAGGGCCACCCGCCCAGTCCGGGCTGAAGCGGAACCTGCCGTCCGGATAGCCGAAGCCGTTCACATAGTGGGCGGTGTCGAAATCCGGCTGCGCGTCGATCCAGCGCTCCAGGGCCAGCGTCTCGTAGCCCGGCCAGCCGCTGGCCAGGAGCATGCGATCGATGTGCTCGCGTTCCGAGAGCCCGAAGCCCGGGAGGTCGGAGACGCCGAGCCTTTTTGCCAGTTCCTCGATGACGAAGAGGTTGGTGCGCACCGTCTCCGGCGGCTCGACCAGCTTGGGGCCGAGCAGGATATGGTTCTGCCCGCCGGCGCGGTAGATGTCGTCGTGCTCCAGGAACATGGTTGCCGGAAGCACGATATCGGCCATCTCGGCGGTTTCCGTCAGGAATTGCTCGTGGACGGCGACGAAGAGGTCGTCGCGGGCAAAGCCCTGCTTCACGAGGCGCTGCTCCGGCGCCACGTTCACGGGGTTGGTGTTCTGGATCAGCAGCGCGGTGACCGGACCGCGATGGCGAAGCGCCTCCGCGTCGCCGGTGAGCACCCGCCCGATCTGCGACTGGTCGAGCATCCGGATGTCCGGATCGGCATAGGCCGTGCCCATCAGTTCCGACTTGTTCAGGCGGAAGATGTCGCCATTGTTGTGGAAGGCGCCGCCGCCCTCGTGCTGCCATGAGCCTAGGACGGTCGCGATCGACAGCGCCGCGTGCATGGAGACGACGCCGTTGCGCTGCCGGGCAAAGCCGTAGCCCAGGCGGAAGAAGGTCTTCTTCGTCGTGCCGACGAGGCGGGCGAAGGCCTCGATCTCCTCGACCGTGAGGCCGGTGACGGCTGCGGCCCATTCCGGCGTCTTCGTCGCCAGATGCGCCTCGAGCCCCGCCGGATCGTCCGCATATCGCTCCATGTAGGCGCGATCGGCATATCCGTCGCGGAAGGCGACATGCATGACGGCGCAGGCAAGGGCGGCGTCCGTGCCGGGCTTCAGGATGAGCCCCATGTCCGCCTGCTTCATCGTCGGGTTGTTATAGATGTCGACGACGACGATCTTCGCGCCGCGCTCCTTGCGGGCCCTGACAGCATGGGTCATGACGTTGACCTGCGTCGAGACGGCATTGGTGCCCCAGATGACGACGCAGTCCGACTTGGCCATTTCGCGCGGGTCTGGCCCGCGGAGCGCGCCGGTTCCCATGACGTAGCCGGTCCAGGCCATGTTGGTGCAGATGGAGCCGAAGAAGCCGGAATACTTGCGGGCATGGCGCAGGCGATCGATCGAATCGCGCTGCACCTGCCCCATCGTGCCGGCATAGAAATAGGGCCAGACGGCTTCGGAGCCGTGACGCGCCTCCGCCTTCAGGAAGGCTTCGGCGACCTCGTCGAGGGCGGCTTCCCACGAAATTTCCTGCCAGGCGCCCTCGCCCTTCGCGCCCAGGCGGCGCTTCGGCGTGAGCAGCCGCTTCGGATGGTAGATGCGTTCGCTGTAGCGCGCGACCTTGGCGCAGATCACGCCGGCGGTATAGGTGTTCTCCGAGGAACCGCGGACGCGGCCGATCCTGCCTTCCGCGGTCAGGTCGACATCCAGCGCGCAGGCGGACGGGCAGTCATGCGGACAGACCGTGTGGCCGACGCGCGTGACATTCGGGGCGGCTTTCGCCGTGATCGGGGTCGCAAGGTTCATCGCTTTTCTATATGCGAAGGGCGAAGCCGCAAGAAGCAGGATTTGCGGACCATCAATTTTATTCATCCGGAGCAGAAGCGGCGATGAACTATCGGCACATCTACCATGCGGGCAATTTCGCCGACGTGCTGAAGCATGCGGTGCTGGCGCGCCTCGTCCTCTACATGCAGAAGAAGGACAAGGCGTTCCGCGTGCTCGACACGCATGCCGGCATCGGCCTCTACGATCTCTCGACCGAGGAGGCACAGAAGACGGGCGAATGGCAGGACGGCATCGGCCGGCTGATGGAGGCGGAACTGCCGCCGAAGGCCGCCGAACTCCTGGCCCCCTATCTTTCGGCGGTACGGGACCTCAATCCGGGCGGCGGCGTCAGGCTCTATCCCGGCTCGCCCAAGCTTGCCCGGATGCTTTTCCGGCCCCAGGACCGGCTGTCCGCGATGGAACTGCATCCGGAGGACGAGGCCCGCCTCGCCCGGCTTTTCGAGGGCGACTACCAGGTCCGCGTCACCGAACTCGACGGCTGGCTTGCGCTCGGCGCCCACCTGCCGCCGAAGGAGAAGCGCGGCATCATCCTCGTCGACCCGCCCTTCGAGGAGCCGGATGAATACGAGCGGCTGGCCAAGGGGCTGGCGACGGCCTACCGGCGCTTCCCGGGCGGCACCTACTGCCTCTGGTACCCGCTGAAGAAGGGAGCCCCCATCAAGGATTTCCACAAGGCGCTGCAGGACCTGGACATCCCGAAAATGCTCTGCCTCGAACTGTCGGTGCGCAGCGACCGCGAGACCACCGGGCTTACCGGCTCCGGGCTGATCGTCGTCAACCCGCCCTTCACGCTGAAGGACGAGATGCATGCGCTCCTGCCGGTGCTGAAGGACGTGCTGGCGCAGGATCGCTTCGCCTCGCAACGGGCCTTCTGGCTTCGCGGAGAGACGCAGGCGGAAGAGCGCTAGGGCCCGGAACCGGAACCGCGGCCGGCCCGGAACTGGGTGCGTTCGAAGACGAAGATCACCCCGAGCGCGATGGCGAAGGGGATCAGCAGGTAGAAGAGCCGGAACACCAGCAGCGCCGCGATCACGTCGGCCGGATCCATGTCCGGCAAACCCATGACGAAGACGAGCTCGAGCACGCCGAGCCCGCCCGGCGCATGCGAGATGAGGGCCGCGGAGAAGGAGGCGAGGAATATGCCGAGCACGACGACGAAGCCCGGATTGCCCGCCTCCGGCAGCGCGAAATAGATGATGCCGGCCGCGCCGATCAGTTCCAGCGGGCCGATGACCAGTTGCGACAGGACCACTTTCGGCGACGGATAGGTCAGTTGCGTCGAGCCTATGGTGATCGGCCGCGGACGCAGGAAACTCACCGCCACATAGACGCCGATCAGTGCGAGGATGACGTAACCGGTGGCGGAGGATGCGCCGATCGGGAAACCCTCGCCGAAACGGTCGACGATCTGCGGCTTAAGGATGAGCACGATGCCCGCAAGAAGCAGCGTCCCGAGCGCGAAGGTGAAGGAGCAGATGGCGACGAGCGCGCCGATCTCCCGCCCGCTCAGCCCCTTCGAGGAATAGGCGCGGTAGCGGACCACGCCGCCGGAGATGACGGAGGCCCCGACATTGTGGGAGAGCGCATAGGTCGTGAAGGAGGTGACCGTGATGAACCACAGGTTCACCGACCGGCCGAGATGCATGAGCGCTATACGGTCGTATCCGGCCAGGGCCGCATAGGCGACCAGCGTGGAAAGCGCGGCAAGCACCCAGTGAAGCGGCGAGATCGCGGCGAGGCTGTCCCATACGTCGTCGAACGAAAGGCCCCGCAATTCCTTGTACAGCAGCCAGGCACAAACGGCTATCGTGACCGCGCCGACGACGGGCCAGAGGTACTTTTTCACGGTCATCCGGTATTGCCGTCCATCTCTCCTCCAAGGCATATCGGCGGCTGGAGCACCGGCGCCGACTCGCCCACTTTGGAGGTAAAGGATTGACGGATCAACCTTTCGCAACAGTGATCGCGATGCTTATGGCCGCACTTGCGGCCGTGATGACGCTCGGGGCGCCGGTCCAGGCCCGCGCGCAGGCCGCCGATTTCGACTTCTACGTCCTGTCGCTGTCGTGGTCGCCGACCTTCTGCGCGTCGCCCAAGGGCGATCGCAACCCCGCCCAGTGCGACCGCGAGAGGGAATACGGCTTCATCGTCCACGGGCTCTGGCCGCAATACGAACGGGGCTATCCGGAGTATTGCCGCAGCCGCGAACCGGCCCGCGTCCCCCGCTCGACGGGCGACATCGTTTTCGACATCATGCCCTCGATGGGCCTGATCGGTCACCAGTGGCGCAAGCACGGCAGTTGCACCGGGCTGACGCAGCGCGCCTATTTCGAAGCGACCCGGCAGGCGTTCGAGCGCGTCCGCATCCCGGCGGATCTTGCCGACGGCGACGAACGCCTGACATTGCCGGCAGCCGTGATCGAGCGGAAGTTCGTGGAGGCCAATCCCGGCATGTCGCCAAGGGGCATTGCCGCCAGTTGCGAAGGGCGGCGCCTTGAAGACATCCGCATCTGCATGACGAAGGATTTCCGTTTCCGCGACTGCGCGGAGGTCGATCGCGGAGGCTGCCGCCTTAGCCAGGTCGAACTGCCGGCCTCCGAATGAGCCATCAAGACAGCAAGGACGATACCATGAAACTGCTCTACTCTCCCGCCTCCCCCTATGCCGCGAAGGTCAGGATGGCCGCGCGCCACCTCGACATCGAAATCGTCTCCGTGAAGGTCGATACCGCGACGCCGCCGCCGGAACTGCTGGACAGCAATCCGCTGACCAAGATCCCCACCCTGCTGCGCGAGGACGAGCCGGCGATCTACGACAGCGTCGCCATCATGCACTATCTCGACCGGCTTTCGGACGGGAAGCTCTATCCCGGGAAGGATCCGAAGCGGACGACCGCCGAGGTCCTGGAAGCGCTCTGCGACGGGATGCTCGACAGCCTGCTTGCGATCATGAACGAGCGCCGCAGCCGGCCGGAGGAACTGGTCCACCAGCCATGGATCGACAAGCAGTGGGGGAAGGTCAGCCGCGGGCTGGATCATCTGGAGGCGGACCCGCCGAAGGCAGGCCACAAGCTCAACGGCGGCGACTTCGCGCTGGCGGCGCTGCTGAGCTATCTCGACCTTCGCTTCGCGGACAGGA